>JBAXZA010000009.1:0-14807 GCA_041670545.1 Eubacteriales bacterium
AGCGGCACGAGCGACGCGCGCGGCTCGATAACCGCAAGTCCCGCCTGACGCGCGAGAGCGTAGCCAGCCCCGCGTGAACCGGTCGACTGATAGCTGACGCCGCCCGTCGCGACGATAACGCGGTCAAAGCGGTATTTACGCTCTCCGTCGGGGCAGATGCAGGCAAGTCCGGTACATTCGCTTCCGTCCTCCGAGAGCATGAGCCGGGTGACCTCACCCCATACGACGCGGCAGGCGCCCGCATAACTTTTGAGCGCCCGCACTATATCCGAAGCCTTATCAGACACCGGAAACACACGGTTTCCTCGTTCGACCTTCAGCTCGACTCCAAGCGAGGTGAAAAACTCCATGGTGTCGGATGGCGAAAATTCGGCGAGGGCTGTGTATAGGAAGCGCGGATTTGTGGGAACATTCTGCAAAAACGCATCGCGGTCAC
Organism: Eubacteriales bacterium; assembly: GCA_041670545.1. Lineage (GTDB taxonomy): Bacteria > Bacillota > Clostridia > Oscillospirales > CAG-272 > JBAXZA01. Next base: position 437 of record JBAXZA010000009.1, read on the forward strand.
AGTCGTTTGTGACGTTGCATCTGCCCTTGCCGGTGATGCCCAGCTTGAGCGCGAGCCGGTCGCGGTGCTCGAATATCGTCACCTCAGCACCCTGCTCGGCGGCGTATCCTGCCGCCATCAGTCCCGCCGCGCCGCCGCCTATCACGCCGACGGTATATTTTGAGGCGGTGTTGGCGGCAGGTGTTTTGCCTGCGGCGGTTTTATCAGTGGCGGCGACGTTGTTGGCGGCGGGTGTTTTATCCGGCGGGATATCGCTTGCAGCGTCCCGCGCTTTGATGTCCGGCGATATGCCGCCTGTTTTATTCGTCATGCGGCTTCTCGTAGACCTCGTATTCTTCCCAGATTTTTTCGAGCTTTGCAAAGGTATCGGTTATTTCAGCCTGACGGCGGCGCGAAACCGCGACGATAAGAGCGTTCACCACCGAAAGCGGCGCGGTAAGCGAATCGACGAACGATGCCATATCGCTTTTGGCAAGCAGCAGAGAATCCGCCTTTTCCGCTATTGGCGACGACGGCGAATCGGTGAGCGCGATAACGTGCGCCCCAGCCGCCGCCGCGTATTCGACGGCTTTCACCACACGCGTGGAGTATCGCGGGAAGGTAACGGCGAAAAGGGTATCGCCTTCGCCTATGCGGAGCAGCTGCTCGAAAAGCTCGCTGCCGCTGTTTGTAGCGACAAGCCGGACGTGCTCGAACACGAGCCGCAGATAAAACGCCAAAAACGACGCGAGCGGAGCGGCGGAGCGCATTCCGACGATATATATCATCTTGGAACGGTCGAGCGCGTCGACGGCGCCGGCGAAATTCGCGCGGTCGAGCGTTTCAAGCGTGGCGCGGATGTTCTCCGCATCGCTCTGCATTACCTTTTCGAGCAGATCGCCGTCGCCTATGCGGGTGTTAGCCACCTCGAGCCGCTGAACGGAGGTCAGCTTTGTGCGTATCAGTTCGCGCAGCGAATGCTGAAGCTCGGGATAACCCGCGAAGCCCAGCTCGATGGCGAAGCGCACGACGGTCGATTCCGAAACGCTGACGCTTTCTCCGAGCTTCGACGCCGTCATATAAGCCGCCTTATCATAACGGTCGATGATAAACCGTCCGACCGCGCGCCGGCTCTTTGAAAGTGTCGGGAGCATAGCCTCGATCTGCCGGAGCAGGTCGGGATTGTTCTGTTTGTCTGTCAATTTATATCTCTTTTGAAGTGTATTTTTATTTCCTGCCGATATCAGTACGGTAATGCGCGTCCTTGAAATTTATTTTGCGGACGGCTTCGTATGATCCGGCGATCGCCTCGTCAAGCGTCGCGCCGAGCGCAGTCACTCCGAGAACACGTCCGCCCGAGGTGAGTATTTCGCCGTTTTCGCCGGATTTCGTTCCGGCGTGGTAGACGTAAACGTCAGAGCGACCCTCGAGCGCGTCAAGCCCCGATATCGGATAGCCAGTCTGATATTTCACCGGATAGCCTCCGCTCGCCATGACGACGCAGCAGGCGGCGTCGCTGTGCCATTCGATATTTATCTTGTCGAGCGTGCCGTCTATGCACGCGTCGATAATGTCGCAGAGGTCGGTTTTAAGCCGCGGAAGCACCGCCTGCGTTTCGGGATCGCCGAAGCGAGCGTTGTATTCGATGACCTTGGGGCCGTCGTCCGTCAGCATGAGCTGGAAATATATAACTCCCTTAAAGGTGCTGTCCTCGGCGTTCATCGCGCGGACAGTGGGCAGAAATATCTTCTCCATGCACTCCGCTTCAAGCTCGGGCGTATAATGACGGCTGGGAGAGAACGCTCCCATACCGCCGGTATTGAGTCCGAGATCGCCGTCGAGCGCGCGCTTATGATCCTGCGAGGATACCATCGGCACGACGTGCTCTCCGTCGACAAACGAGAGGACGGTAAGCTCCGGTCCGCGAAGGAACTGCTCGACGACGACGTTGTTGCCGCTCGCGCCGAACACCTTATCGCACATTATGGAGTGAATAGCGTCAGCTGCCGCCGCGTGATCTTCGGCTATGACGGCGCCCTTGCCGAGCGCGAGTCCGTCTGCCTTGATCACCGTAGGATATTCGCCGCGGCGTTCGATATAGCGCATGGCGTCCTCGGGATTGGAAAAGGTCTCGTAATCCGCCGTCGGTATGCCGTATTTTTTCATCATGCCCTTGGAGAACACCTTGCTGCCCTCGATGCGCGCCGCTCTCGCCGTCGGGCCGAACGCGCGTATTCCGGCGTCGTTCATCGCGTCGACCATGCCGAGCGTGAGGGGATCGTCCGGCGCGACGAAAACGAGATCCGCCCCTATATCCTTCGCCGCCGCCACCATTGAGTCAATGTCGGTCGCCTTTATCGGCAGGAGCGCGGCTAACTTTGCGATTCCGGCGTTGCCGGGAGCGGCGTAAAGCTTTTTAACGCGGGGAGAGAGTGAGAGCGAGCGGACGATAGCGTGTTCGCGTCCGCCGCCGCCCACTACGAGCACGGTCATATCCGAGGTCTTATATGTCATTTGTCAATTCTTTCCTTTTTAATGATATTGCGGCGTGAGCCGCCGCATTTGCCGTATTCCGGCAATAAAGCTATATACTTTATATTATATAATTTTTTCGGCATTGTGTCAAGTATCTAATATTTAAGATATAATATAATTTGTAAACATTTTGAAAAATAATTCCGCCCGCAAATTGGTGGTCTGTGTTGACAAATGTACTGAAATGTGGTATTATTTTCGTATATATTTTATAATGAGCGGTTAACGTTAACCACCGCGTTTAAATCACATATATGTAATATTTTTGACTGGAGTGTATACAAATGTATCAGATACCTCAAAAATTAAAAGTCGGCGTCATCGGCGCTACCGGAATGGTCGGTCAGCGCTTTCTGTCGCTGCTTGAAAATCACCCTTATTTCGAGGTCGCCGCGCTCGCAGCGTCCGCCCGCAGCGCCGGCAAAACCTACGAGGAGGCTCTCGGCGGACGCTGGAAGCTCTCCTCTCCGATGCCGGAAAAATATAAAGGCATGACCGTTTACGACGCCGCCGACGTCGAGAAGTTCGCTTCACTCGTCGACTTCACCTTCTGCGCCGTCGATATGAAAAAAGACGAGATAAAAGCGCTCGAGGAAGCCTACGCAAAGGCTGAGACTCCGGTCGTTTCGAACAACAGCGCCAACCGCTGGACACCCGACGTCCCGATGGTAGTTCCGGAGCTTAATCCCGCGCATTTAGCGGTGATAGAGCATCAGCGTGCGCGGCTCGGCACAAAGCGCGGCTTCATCGCCGTCAAGCCCAACTGCTCGATACAGAGCTATGTTCCTCTGCTCACCCCCCTGCTTAAATTTGAGCCGACCGCCGTCCTCGCTACCACCTATCAGGCGATATCCGGCGCGGGCAAAACCTTCCGCGAATGGCCGGAAATGCTCGACAACGTCATTCCGTATATTGGCGGCGAGGAAGAAAAGAGCGAGCAGGAGCCGCTTAAAATCTGGGGACACATCGAAAATGGCGAAATAGTCAAATCGGCGTCGCCGCTCATCACCACCCAGTGCATCCGTGTGCCGGTGACCGACGGTCACATGGCGGCGGTGTTTGTAAACTTCAAAAGCAAGCCGTCAAAGGACGATATCCTTGCCGAATGGAAAAATTTCCGCGGCATTCCGCAGGAAATGGAGCTGCCGAGCGCTCCGCGTCAGTTTATCACCTATTTTGAGGAGGATAACCGCCCGCAGACTCATTTAGACCGCGGTATCGAGGGCGGTATGGGCATCTGCGCCGGGCGTCTGCGCGAGGACAGTATGTTCGATTATAAATTCGTCGGACTTTCGCACAACACGCTTCGCGGCGCCGCCGGAGGAGCCGTCCTCATCGCCGAGCTGCTCGCCGCAAAGGGTTATCTCACCGCAAAGTAAAGGAAGCGGGCGCTCTCCGAAGCTTTATATTATCAATATTTTGTATGTTTTTATTCGTGATTTTTCATTTTGCGAACAAGAACTATTTATCCGGGAACGCGTCTGCGTTCCCATTTTTATGAGGTGATATAATGGAAAACGCTCCGATCTCCGAAATAACGCTGACCGATGTGCAGTTCGCCGAAATGACGAAATACGCCAACGCTTCGGATAACGCCGCCGACGATCTGCGCCGCGCCGTTCTGCTCGGCTTCACGGACGGCGTAATGGTCGCGCCCGGAGCGCTCGTCCGAGTTCCGTCGCCCGAGCATATCGGCGCGGGCAGCTTCATCGGACTTTATTCGTATATCAACGGCGAGGTGCATATCGGCAGAAACGTTCTCATCGGGCCGCACTGCTCACTGACGGCGGGGCATCACAAATTCGATCCCGCCACCCTCGCGTTCACCGCGCGCACGGAAGGGGACTATGACAATTCGATTTTCATAGGCGACGGCTGCTGGCTCGCGAGCGGCGTCACCGTCACCGCCGGAGTGAAGCTCGGGCGCGGCTGTCTTGTCTGCGCCGGAGCGGTCGTGACGCACGATTTCCCCGATTTTACCATCGCCGGCGGGCTTCCGGCAAAGGCTATCGGTCATATAAATCCGCATACGGGAGAATACATATGGCATAATCAGCGCGGTTCTGACGGCTGAATAGGTATGATCGCATCGCCTGACATCATGCGTTCGGTGCGCAGTGCGGCACAAAACGTTTGTTCACATTTTTGCAAATTATCCTAACATTTTCACGAACATATGTTCGATTGTGCTGAAGATAATATTGAATATGTCAGAACATTTGTTTGATATTTTGCAATTCCGGACATACATTCACAAGAACATATGTTTATGTCGGCCGATGTGTTCATGTGTGCCTTGGGCGCATACAGGGAGGATTATATGGGATTTTTTGATCAGACGCGGACTGAAAACGGTCAGCTTTTTCCCTCGCCGCACGAGGGTGAACGTGTTTGCGAAACGCCGCCCTGCATAAGCTGGCTCTCGTCGCCGCGCTACTGCCGCTACCGCACGGAGCTTTTTGACGCCGCGTCGCGCGAAACGATATGGAGCGGCGAAACGGCGAATAATTACATCGTTCCCGATCGTCCTCTGCCGCCCGGCGAATATATACGCGTGATAACGGCATTTTGCACCGGCGGCGGCTGCGATGTCAGCTCCGAGGTGCGTTTTTCCATCGCTTCCGACGCCGTGACGTTTATCCGTCCGACAGCGGGCGAGTTTTTGTCGGCGCTGCCCTCCGAGCATCCGCGTCTGCTGTTCCGGCGCGCGGATATTCCGGAAATCGTGCGCACGCATAAACCTCAGCTTGAGGTTTTGCGCCGCAATATCGCGCTGGCGCTGTCCGACGGTATGCCCGAGCCGCCGCGTTATCATATCGATAAAAACGCTCTGCCATACCGCGCATATTTCGGGCGCTACCGCGATTTCTGTGACCGCGACCTTGCCGCCTGCGCTCTCGGCTATCAGCTGCTCGGCGATATTGCCGCCGGAGAACACGCAAAAGCGCTGCTGATGAACATTTGTTCGTGGAATCCATACGGCGCCTGCTCGCTGCTCGGCGGCTGGGGCGACGAGGTGGGGCTTTCAAACGCACGCATCCTCTCCGCCGCCTATGATATGCTTTATGAGCTGCTCGACGATTCCGAACGTTCGTTCGTGCGTCATACAGTTTTTATATACGCTTATCAATGTGAAACGCTGCTGCGGCGCATAGATTTTACTAAAAATCCCGGCAATTCCCACGCCGGGCGCATACCGGCATATATGGGGCAGGCGGCGGCTGTGCTTTGGGGCGAATCGTCCGACGACATTCCGGAAGCGGCGCTTCGGCGTTTTACCGAGCAGGCGCTTGATATCTACGGCGGTATCTTCCCGTATTTCGGCACATCCGACGGCGGCTGGGCGGAAGGCCCGTTTTATTGCACGTCATACATAAAATGGTTTCTGCCGTATTTTCTCGCTGTCGAACGCTATACCGGAAAATCATTTCTCGAGCGTCCGTTTTATCGGAACGTTTGTTCGTTTTTGGAACGCTTTGCGCGTCCCGAATGTGAAAATCATCCGTTTGGCGACGGTTATTGGTGCCGTCCAGACGACGCCGAGTGGCCTGGATTTTTTGCGCAGAATCCGTTCCGCATCTACGCCGACCGTTATGGCTCTGTGAGAGCGAAAAAATACTGCCGCGAATGTGACACTCCGGAAATATATAAGCTTCATCTGCTCGATATTTTTGTTCCCGATGCGTCATCTGCGCGGAATCGCGAGAACATATGTTCGTATATTGATAAGCATGATACGACAGCTGCCGGTCATTTCAAAAACATATGTTCGCATAACGTCGCCAATTCGGCGTCAGCTGCGGATTCTGATACAAACATATGTTCTGATTTCGCTTTATTCCCAGCGCAATGCGCAGGCGAGATCACGAACGTTTGTTCGAACATCGGCTGTTTTCCCGAAGCTGGATTCGTATCGCTCGAAGCAGGCGAAACAACGCTGCTCGCGCGAGCGTCAAAATTCGGCAGCTTCAGTCATATGCACCCAGACAACGGCTCGTTCGCGCTGATACATCGCGGTGCGGCGCTAATCTCGCCGTCAGGCTATTTCGGACGCGCGTACGGCAGCGATCACCACAGGCTGTGGACAAATTCTTCGGCGGCGCACAATGTCGTCATCGTAAACGGCGTAGGTCAAAAACAAAAAAGCTATGAGGACATCGGACATATCGTTTCGGCTCGGCGTGTATCAAACGAGAACGCCGCGTATGACCATGCTGTGACCGAGACATTTGAAGCCGTGCTCGACCTTTCCGGAGCGTATCCGATGCTAAGACGTTTTCTTCGCACCTTTACGCTGACGAGCGGAACGCTCACCGTTCACGACGAAATCGAGAGCGACGGCGAAACCGAGCTTTCGTGGCTGCTGCACACCCTTTCGCGTCCGTTTTATACAGCGGCGACCGATGCGAACGCCGCCACGCCAACCGGAATTCTCACCGTTGAGCGCAGCGGCGTGCGCTTATGCGTCCGCGCGTTGAGCGGGCTTTGCGGAGAGCCGGAGCTTAGCGGCAGATTCGGCACCGACCTCAACGCCGGAGTGGAGCGTCAGTACCGCGTCGAAATGCCGCCGCAGTATCACATCACCTATAAAACCGAAAGCTCGCGGCGTCACGATATCACGGTGTGCTTCGACATTTTCGATATAAAGTGACGCGTGTTACCGGTTTTTAACCCTTGCACATACAAATCCGATCGTATTTCAACGTGAATCCCACAGGAGCTTTAAACATATGAAGATACAAACCGCGCCGCGCGATCTTACGCAGGGCGCAATCTGGAAGCAGCTTTTTCTGTTTTCCATACCCATACTGCTGTGCAATTTGTTTCAGCAGCTTTACAGCACCGTGGACGCCGCGATTGTCGGAAGCTCGGTGGGAAGCGACGCGCTCGCGGCAGTCGGCTCGACAGGCTCGCTTATATCGCTCATCGTCGGCTTTTTCATGGGGCTTTCGAGCGGAGCATCGGTCGTGGTATCGCGTTTTTACGGCGCACACGACGATGAAAACGTCGCGTTGTCGGTGAGAACGTCGTTCGCGCTCGCCATATTATGCGGAATATTCCTCACAATTTTTGGTTATTTCGCGTCGCCGTTTCTGCTTCGAGTGATGAAATGTCCTGAAAATGTCATCGGTATGTCCGAAACGTATCTTAAAATATTGTTTCTCGGCATGATACCCAACATGATATACAACATCGGCGCTGGAATACTGCGCGCGGTGGGCGATTCGCGCAATCCGCTGATATACCTTGTGATAAGCGGCGTGATCAATTTTTTCCTCGACCTGCTGCTCGTCGCGGTGATACCGCTCGGCGTCGCGGGCGCTGCTATCGCGACGATAATTTCGCAGGCTGCCGCCGCGGTGATGGTTTCCGCGCAGCTTATGCGTACCGAGGGCGCTCTGCGGCTTCGCTGGCGTGAGCTGAAGCTCGACCGCAGTATTCTTTTGTCGGTCGTGCGGATAGGAGTTCCGGCGGGGCTTCAATCGATGCTCTATGCCATCTCAAATATGCTTATTCAGACAAATATCAACAGCTTCGGCTCTGACGCAATGGCGGGCTGCGCCGCATACGGCAAGATCGACGGCTTCCTTTATATGCCGCTCAACGCGTTCGGTCTTGCCGCGACGACCTTTACCGGTCAGAACATGGGCGCGCAGAAACATGACCGTGTGAAACGCGGAGCGCTCGTCGGAGTGGGACTGGGCGCGTCGACCTCGCTTGCGGGAGCGGCGATTGTGCTTGCGGTCGCGCCGATGTTTGTTTCGATTTTCACAAAGGGAAACGCCGAAGCGGTGCGTTATGCGCGAATGGAAATGTTCCTCATCGCTCCGTTTTACTGCATTTTCGCGCCGACCGAGGTGCTTTCGGGCGTCATACGCGGCGCGGGAAGCGCGCTCACCTCGACGCTCATCACCGCGAGCACTATATGTGCATTCCGTGTGGGCATGATAACGCTGTTCATGCCGTATTTTCACGATATCAGGCTGGTTTTCGCCGCATATCCGGCGTCATGGCTGCTCTGTTCGGCTACATTTATCATATATTACAAATTCGGAAAATGGATAAAATAGAATAATAAAAAACGTCCGCCAACAGCTTTTCCTGCCGGCGGACGTTTTTTATTGCTCTGCGATAACGAAACAAATACGCGCTTTCTGAAGAAAGCTGTGCAAAGACTTTAAAATGGGCAAATTATATCAAAGTAACATTTGATTAAAGTTTTTGCCAGGCTTTTTTCAAAAAGCCGCGTCTCCCTACTCGCAGCCGAAGCTGTCGGCGGAGACAGAACCGAGCGATACAATATGGTCGGCGCAGGTAGGACCTGCCGAAACTATAAGGCTGAAGCGGTCGTCGGCGTTGGTGAGCGTTATGCGCCATTTCAGACGGTTCACGCCGCGGTGAAGCGTCACCGGAATGTGTTCGTTCTCAGACGTCCACACGGCGGTGTCGTGCCGCTCCTCAATAACGTCTCCGTTGAGCCACATTTTATACGGCTGGCAGCGTCCGACCTGAAAAAATACCTTCATTTCCTCATCAGCCCAGATTTCGCGAGTCAAATATATCGTGCAGGCGCCCGAAAAGCCCATATAATTATGAATATCAAATGTGCATTCGGGCGTTTTAATCGCTGTTTCAAGATAATTTGCATCCTCTGACGGCGGTGCGAACAATTGTTCGTCAGATATCCCTGCAAAACCATTTTCGGCGGCATTTTTTTCGGCAATCTCCTCGTCCGGCTCCATATTTACATGGAAATTGCGCAGCTTATCGATATCGTTGCCCTCATGACGTGATTTGCCGATGAGCATACCGTAGCTGCCCACGGCGTCGATGCTAGCGGTGTCGGTAACAGGCTCGGTGCGCCATATCGGACCGGTGAGCTTCCATTCGGCGCTGCCGGACAAACCGAATTTGACCTTATCGGTATGCCCGCCGCCGCACAATGTGAGGGTGAAAATATTTTTCTCACGCACAATTTTCGTCTGCTCCGAAAGTGAAAGCTCGAACATTATATCCTCCGAACATCCGTTCGGTATCGTGACGCGTCCGGAAGTATCGCCGGAAATCGTAAAACCGTCCGCCATATCGAGGGTGTAGCCGAGCGAAACCGGAGCGGCGCTTTTGTTCTCGATATGCGCCATGACGGTGCGCGACCCGCCGCGTTCAATATACGGTTTCCCGCCTGCGTAAACGATATCGCAGACGAAGGGAGGTACTGGACGCCTGAAGCCGGAATGCGCGGGGGCGTCAGTTATCTCGCAGAGCGGATTTGCGTCTCCGGCGAAATCGAGCGCGACCTCGGCGATATCCTCGCACAGCTCGCGGACACGGTCGCTGCGGCGTTCGCTGCGTACGGTCAGCTTGTAGCTGATATCGTCCACCTTGAAATCGCGCTTGATCTTCTCCGCACCCTGCAATATTCCCACGACAGAACCTGCCGACGCGCAGGTGCAGTCGGTATCAAAACCGCAGTTGAGCGCCATTAGCGACGTTTTGATGATATCGTTCTCTCCGAGCAGCAGCGACGCGACGGTTATCGCCATATTCTGATACATATTTGTGCAGTCGGGATGTCCGCAGGCGAACATTATCCGCTTGAGCACCGCTGTTATATCTCCGTATTTATCACACCATGTGACGGTATCGGTTATGACGCGGCGGAAGCGCGAGGTGCGCGGGGTGAAATTGAGCGCGAACTGCACAAGGGTGTGCATATCGTCCTCAAAGAACGCCTTAGCCTCGAGCGCGGCGAAGAACATTTCGGCGATATGCGACTCGCCGTGCTCGCTGTCGTGATCGATAATACCATCGCGGCGGGCAAATTCGGCGGCGAGCGCAGGATTGCCGGGCGCAAGGCACGCCCATAGCTCGGAGCGTATCGGGCAGCCCATGCCCTCGCGGTAATAGCCGTTGTCGAAAATTCCGCTGTACGGCGGCATTATGCCCTTGTGATAATTTTTGCGCATAACGCCGTATTCGCCGGGCGAATAGTCGCAGAAATCAACGAACCGTTCGAGCAGCTCGCCCGATGTGAAATCCGCGCCGCGCTCACGCACTACGTCAAGCCACAGAATCTGGAGGTCGAGATCGTCGTTTGGAAGCATAACATCGACCATTTCCGGGCGGTATTCATAGGTAAGCGGCATTTTTACTCCCTCGTAGGGAGCGCCGATGGTGCCGGATATCGTTTTGCCGAGAAAACAGCCGTAGAGCTTATCAAAATATTTGTCGTAGGTAATCTTCTGTATCATTTTTATATCTCCCATGTACAGCGGCATTGATGTTTTCCGCTTTTGCAAATGATTATAACATATCTTTAGCAAAATAGCAAATATTGTTTGTTAATTTTAACGCTCTGCGAAAAATATATTGTCAATATTGCAGGGAGGACTGTGAGACGGCACATATTTAAATTGTAATATCACAACGGTTTTACGCGTGCGAACTGGAATATTATGATCGCATATACATAAAACGGCAGTGTCGGATAATTCGTTTTTCTGGGGCTTGTTCGTAAAATCGCTGCAAACTGTCATATTGTATAAAATATAATGAATAGTTTGTTATACACCGAACAAGACCTATGAAACAAACGAATTTATCGGATACTGCCGTTTTGTTTTATGTTCCCTGCGCGCTCTCGTCGGCGATAAGCTGACGCAGACGCTCGATTATACGGTAATTTGACAGTGTGAAGCCTTTGCGCCGGCTGCCGCCGAAATAAACGTATACGGTATCGGTTTTCGCGTCCGGACGTATTATTGTGACATCCATTTTGTCGCCAAGACCGAGTACAATGCGCTCTCCGCCCACAGGACGCTCCGTAAAGGTCAGAGTGCGCTCGGTGACGTCGAGTATAACCCTCGCCTTCTCCGCGCCGTAATTAGAAAGCGATGCGCTCTCCGGCGTCTGTACTCCGTCCGCAGAATAATACGAAAGCGTTATCGGCGAGTTTTCGGACATCGCGTCGCCCATATACTTGACGATATCGCCGTCATACGCCTGATACTGATAGTTCCACCACAGCGCGACCGCGATAACTCCGACGAGCACCGCAAACACCAGCACGACGGCGGAATACATGATTTTATAGCCTTTTCCCATTATAAACTCCAATGTGAGCGGACGCTGCTGTCCGCCTTATCCCCACAAATGTGTCAGAATCCAGATGAATACGAAGCCGCACCCGCCGAGTATCAGCGCGACACACAATCCCGCGAGCGCGGCGTTAAGCGCGATGGCGAGCGTTTCGCGGCGGGAAAGCGATTGCGGCGCGGCGCTGTCGTCCGGTCTTACCTCGCCCTGCGGCGGGATCTTCGGTTTGACTCCGGACTGAGCGCGCGGACTCCACCAGCGTCCCGGATTGTTCCATGGCATACCCTCTAAATTCATCGGGGCGATCACGCGTCCGTCGTCGTCGTCATAGGTTTTTTTGTTCTTCTTCATAATACCTCCGGGTAAAAGCGGACATTGGGGGCTTCCCGAAAGAAGCCCCCAAGCTCCCGCTTATAACAGCGGCGAAAAGCGGCGTCTGTGTATTTATAGCAGCAGCACGCTTATTTTTTTGCGGAATTTGATTTGCCAGATACGGTATTTGCTTCGATTATTTTTAATAGAACCTCTGATTAATTCGCAGACGCGCTGAAATCAATGGCGTTTAGCCCTTGTATTTCAAAATTTGCGTCGACAATTTACACATTATTCAGATGTTCCTTATCATATGCGTCCGCTTCGTCGGATATCGCCTTACGCTGCTCGTCGGTCAGTTTATCGTCATAAAGGTGGCACATGACGAAATGTCCGCCACCAAAATCATACTTGCGCGGCGCGGCTTTTTTGCATATTTCCATGCAGTCGCGGCAGCGCGTATGGAATTTGCAGCCGCTCGGCGGATTTGCCGGCGACGGTATGCTTCCCTCGAGTATAATGCGGTTCATTTTGACCGTCGGATCGGGGACTGGTATCGCGCTGAACAGCGCCTTTGTGTACGGATGCAGCGGATTTGAGAATATCTCGTCCTTGGTTCCGAATTCGACAAGGCTTCCGAGATACATGACTCCCACCGTATCCGAAATATGCTCGACGACCGAAAGATCGTGCGAAATGAACAGATAGGTGAGGTTGAATTCCTTTTGAAGATCCATCAGCAGATTGATTATCTGCGCCTGAATCGAAACGTCGAGCGCCGAAACCGGCTCGTCGCAGATGACAAACTCGGGATTAAGCGCGAGCGCGCGGGCGATGCAGATTCTCTGGCGCTGTCCGCCCGAAAATTCATGCGGATAGCGATCCTTATAATAGCCCTGAAGTCCGCACGACGCCATTATGCGCGTCAGATAATCCTCATATTCTTCTTTGGGGACGATATTGTGCTCGCGGATACCCTCGCCGATGATCTCGCCTACCGGCAGGCGGGGTGAGAGCGAGCTGTACGGGTCTTGGAATATAAGCTGTATTTTGGGGCGCAGTGCGCGAAGCTCTTCCTTTGAATAGGAATAGATATCGCGGCCGTTAAAGAGCACCTCGCCCTCTGTGCGCGGAGTCAGCCGGAGCATCGTGCGTCCGACCGTAGTCTTGCCGCAGCCGCTCTCGCCGACCAGTCCCATCGTGCTTCCGCGCTTTATATGGAAGCTGACGCCGTCAACCGCCTTGACATGACCTGTAACGCGTGAAAACAGCCCTGTCTTTATTGGGAAATAGGTTTTAAGATTATTAACTTCGATTATATTTTCGCCGGCGGCGTTTGCGTTTTTATCCGACGCCATGCGCTTTTCTGCATTATTTTCCTGCGGCATCGTCTTTACCTCCGTCAGCCTTGATATAGCGGTAGCAGCTCACCTTATGCGTCGGCGAAACCGAAATTTCGGGCGGATATTTGCCCTCGCAGGCTGCGACGCATTTCTCGCAGCGGTCCTTGAAATAGCAGTAGTCGGGCATATTTATCGGGTTCGGCACCTTGCCCGGTATGCTGTAAAGCCGCTCTACGCGCTTATTGAGCGCCGGCTTAGAATCCATAAGTCCGATTGTATAGGGGTGGCATGGATTGGAGAATACCTCAGCCGCAGTGCCTTTTTCGACGATTTTGCCGGCGTACATGACGACGACATAATCCGCCATCTCGGCGATAACGCCCAGATCGTGCGTTATAAGCATGATGCTGCCGTTGATCTTATTCTTTATCCCGCGCAGAAGATCGAGTATCTGCGCCTGAATGGTAACGTCGAGCGCCGTGGTCGGCTCGTCGGCGATGATAAGCTTAGGGGAGCAGGCGAGCGCCATCGCTATCATGACGCGCTGACGCATACCGCCCGATAGCTGATGCGGATACATATCGTAAACGCCGTCGGCGTTCGCGATTCCGACGAGATTGAGCATCTCGATGGTGCGAAGCTTGACCTCCGCCTTGGACATCTGCTCATTGTGCAGCGTTATGACCTCGTCGATCTGCATTCCGATACGGAAAACCGGGTTCAGACTGGTCATAGGCTCCTGGAATATCATCGATATCGCGTTGCCGCGTATGTGCTGCATGACCTCGGTCGGGGTGTTGGGGATATTGTAAACCTTTTCTCCGGTGTCGAAGCGGATTTCACCCTCAACGATCTGTCCGGTCGGGCGCTGGACAAGCTGCATGAGCGATAAGCTGGTTATGCTCTTGCCGCAGCCGCTCTCTCCGACGACTCCGACGACCTTTCCCTTTGGAACATCGAACGAAACGCCGTCGACGCTCTTTACCGTTCCGACGTCGGTGAAAAAGTAGGTGTGCAGATTGTCAAATTCTACTACATTGTTCGGATCGCGCATTTTGGTGATATATTCGCTCTCGGGGACCTTTTTGCGCTCGCGTTTTTTCTCA
>JBAXZA010000010.1:0-14402 GCA_041670545.1 Eubacteriales bacterium
CTCTCGCCGTTTATCACAAGCGGCATACGCATCGGCACTCCGGCGGCGACCACAAGGGGACTGCGCGAGGACGATATGAAAATTCTTGCGCACCTTATCCGTCTTGCGGCAGTCGATTTCGACAATTCCGCCGATTATATCCGCGCGGAGGTCACAAAGCTCTGCACGAAGTATCCGCTTTACGACTGATGGTATGCGGCGCGGCGCTGATGTCCGTACAAAAATAAAATAAACACGCATAAAAACGCGGCGGACGCAAAATCAGCGTCCGCCGCGTTTTGTTTATGTGGAGAAATAATCAGTACGGGCTGTTTGCAAAAACCAAAACAAAGTGTATTTTTAGGGCTTGTTCGTAAAATCGCCGCAGACGGTCAAATTGTATGAAAGCATATTGAAAGTTTGTATTTCAACGTGTCGGCGAATTACACATTAATCAGAAGTTCCTTGAGTCTTTGGAACAGCTTTTCTCCAAAAAAGCGCGTACCTACTGCTCTGCCGCGTCACAGATATTTCGATATAAATGTATCGATATCGCAGCCGCGCTCGATTCCCCAGCGCGGAACCGACATGACGTTTCCGGTGCGCCAGAATATCGGCTGAAGCGTCGTGAACGCGTATTTGTAGCCGCAGCTGAGCGCCGCGTTTATGACGGCTTGATTATAATCGCCGTACGGATATGAAACCGCGTCGCAGCTCTGACCGGTTATCTCCTCGAGAATACCGCGCGAAATGTCAAGCTCGTCCGTAAGCTCCGCAGCTCCGAGCGTGGTCAGATACGGGTGCGAAATTGTGTGCGAGCCTATGCGCACAAGACCGCTCGACGCCATCTCCGCTATCATTTCCGCGGTCAGATAACCCTTCTTGCCGATATCGCCCGCCACGACGAAGATGGTCGCGCGAACACCGTATTTTTGCAGAATTGGAAACGCGGTTTCGTAGTTGTCGATATAGCCGTCGTCGAAGGTGACTATCACCTTGCCGGAGCCAAGCTCGTCGTAGAAGCCGCTTCCGCGTCCGCTCTGCGCCACCGCCCTCATCTGTTCCTCAAACTCCGACGGACGCACGAATATATCATCGTCCCCGCCATAGGTCTCGTCGGCTATCAGATGGTACATCAGAACGGTATCAAGACCATTCTGCGCGGCGGCAGCGACGCAGATCACCGTCGCCGTAAGCGCCGCCGCAATACATATTATTATCCTGCGGACGAGGTGCGGCTTTTTCTTTGCGCGCGTCATATTTCCCATGTCGCTCACAGCGAAAGCAGGCGCGCCGCGTTGCCGTATAATATCGCATCCGCCTCCGAATCGGTGATATGCTCGCCTGTGACTCCGGTTATCTGCATTGAAGCGCTGCATATAGGAAAATCTGTTCCGAGCAGAAAACGGTCGGCTCCGACGGCGTTTATACCGTGACGCACCATTCCAAAACGGAAAAGTCCGGTACCGCACAGGTCGAGATAGCTGTTTTTATATTTTTTCATGCGATCGAGATGGCTTTCAAACTCTCCGCGCTCGCCGGGATGTGCGAAAACGAAATTCGTCTCAGGGCAGGCAGCGACCGCGGCTTCCATATCGGCGGCGTCGGTCGGATGCGCCGATACGGTCATGCCAAGCTCGCCGCACAGCCGCCACAGCTCTACGCTCACGGGCGCACCGTAGCCGACCTCCCAGCCGAGCATATACGGCACAAGCTCGCCGACGAGCTTCACCCCGCGCGCCGCCATTTCGCGTATTTCCCTCTCCGATTCCGCCGGAAACGACGGATGAACGTGAATGCCGGGGATATAGCGTCCGCCAAAGCGCCGGCCAAGCTCGAGCGCGTGCATATTAAGCGTGTGAATCGGCTCAAAGGTGTCGCAGTGACCGATGCGCGACACGACGCTGCCGCAGAAGCGCCCTATCCCGGCGCGCGTGATATCGGCTAAAAAGCCCTCCGGCGACGCGGGCGAACCGTCGGGATATATGCAGATATCCTCTGACGGTATTAAAAACGGATGGCAGTGAAAATCGATTACTTCGTTTGTCATTTGCAAAATCCTTTCGTCAGAGCGATAGCGTTATGCTGTTTATGTTATACTATTTTATCACAAGCATTCGTTTTTTTCAATACCAAGAGCTGTTCCCAAATAAATTTTAACGGCTATTGTCTGATTATTTACAAAAATATTTTGATTATACGCAAATAGTATGATATAATGGTTTGTATTATGTATAAAGGGGCGCTATGCCCAAAATATGCCGCGCAGAGTGAATTTCGCGGTACACTTGAAATGAAACGGACATAACATGATCATAATGGGAATCGACCCCGGAATAGCTATCGTCGGCTACGGTATCGTCGACTATAAAAACCCGCGCTTTACAACCCTCGCTCACGGCGCTGTGACTACCCGCGCGGGACTGGAGGTCGAGCGCAGACTCGAAATCATTTACGACGAGCTTGACACGCTCTTTAAAACCTACCGTCCCGACGCCGTCGCCGTCGAGGAGCTTTTTTTCAATACCAATCACACGACGGCGATACCGGTAGCCGAAGCGCGCGGCACTATACTCCTCTGCGCGCGCAAAAACGGCGTCACGATAGCAGAATATACGCCGCTTCAAGTCAAAAGCGCCGTCGTTGGCTACGGCCGCGCCGACAAAAAGCAGGTCATCGCCATGACTCGCGATATCCTCGGGCTGAAGGTAATGCCAAAGCTCGACGACACCGCCGACGCGCTCGCGATAGCCGTCTGCCATGCCCACAGCGCCGCTTCGCGCGTTTCGCAGTATTACAATAAGCCGCTCGACCGCTCGGCAGTTTCAAACGCCGGCGCGAAAACCGATGGGGGCTATACCCTCGAGCAGCTGCTTGCGCGCGAGCATAAGCCGCGCGGACAAAAATAAAATCGCACATTCGATAAAACCGACCGGAGGACGAGATGTATTATCAGATAACCGGCGAGCTTATACATATTGAACCGAACGCCGCCGTACTCGACGCTGGCGGCGTCGGCTATTATCTTTTCATCACCGCGAACACCCATCTTAAAATTTCACCTCATAAGGGCGAGCGCGTGCGGCTTTACACATACCTCGCCGTGCGTGAGGACGCGCTCGAGCTTTACGGATTTTACGATTACGACGAGCTTTCGGCGTTCAAAATGCTGATATCGGTATCTGGCGTCGGAGCTAAAAGTGCGCTTTCCATACTCGGACGCGTAACTCCCGAAAAATTCGCGATAGCGGTCGCGTCGGGCGACGTCAAAGCGATAAAAGCCCCCGGCGTCGGTCCGAAAATCGCTGCGCGCATTGTACTTGAGCTAAAGGACAAGCTTGCAAAGGAATTTGCCGAAACAGACGGCGATATGACCGGCGGTCCGGCGGCAAAAGCCGTCGGAGGAAAGCTATCCGACGCGCAGAATACCCTTATGGTGCTCGGTTATACTCGCAGCGAGGCGATCGCCGTCCTGCGCGATATCGACCCCGCGCTCGAGCTTGAGGATATCATCAAAGCGGCGCTGAAAAAGCTCAGCAGCTGAACGCCGCGTCAGGCGTATTGCTGTAAAACGAACAATAACGCGCACATATACATAAAATATAACGAACCGGAGGGATTTATCAATGGATTCCGACGAACTCGATTTTGAAAACCGTATAGTCACCTCGACTGAAACGGCGGAGGACGGCGATAACGAATATTCGCTCCGTCCGAAAAATCTCAACGAATATATCGGTCAGAACAAGGTCAAGGAAAACCTCAAAATTTATATCGAAGCCGCGAAGCTGCGCGGCGAAACGCTCGATCATGTGCTGCTCTACGGCCCGCCCGGACTCGGCAAGACGACGCTGTCAAACATCATAGCAAACGAGCTTGGGGCAAATATCCGCGTCACAAGCGGTCCGGCGATAGAAAAAGCGGGCGACCTCGCCGCGCTGCTGACGAATCTCGGCGAAAACGATATTCTTTTTATAGACGAGATACACCGCCTGCAGCGTTCTGTCGAGGAAATTCTGTATCCGGCGATGGAGGATTTCGCGCTCGATATCATCATCGGCAAAGGCCCGGCGGCGCGAAGCATACGCATCGACCTGCCGCGCTTCACCCTCATCGGAGCGACGACCCGCGCGGGGCAGATAACGACGCCGCTGCGCGACCGTTTCGGCGTGCTGCTGAAGCTCGAGCTTTATAACACAGAGGAGCTGACGGAAATCGTCACCCGAAGCGCCGCCATACTCGATATACCGATAGAGCGGGATGGCGCGGTGGAGATAGCGTCGCGCTCACGCGGCACTCCGCGTATCGCCAACCGTCTGCTCAAACGCGTTCGCGATTTCGCGCAGGTCAAGGGCAGCGGAAGGATAGACCGCGAAATTTCCGATTATGCCCTGCGTATGCTCGAAATCGATAAGCTGGGGCTTGACAACATCGACCGCCGTATGCTCACTACCATCATCAAAACCTACGGCGGAGGGCCGGTCGGACTCGATACCCTCGCAGCTACGGTCGGCGAGGAATCGGTGACCATCGAGGACGTTTACGAGCCGTTTCTTATGCAGATAGGCTATCTTTCACGCACGCCGCGCGGACGCTGCGCCACTCCCGCCGCGTACGAGCATCTCGGCATAAAATACGCGCCGGCGGCACAAACTCCGGCGGCGGATCAGATAACGCTGTTCGGCGGGAACAGCTGACGCCGCGTATCCTGTTATTTAACGTGAGTTCGACGAAATTATTATCAGCCTAAGAACCAGCTGCCGATTCAGGGTAGGGACCCTGATTAGGCGGCGCAAATTCGTGAAAACCACATCACTATGCGCGAGAGAAATGGTGCAGTACAAACAAATTCATACTTACTCAATAATAAACTTTTTATTAAAGCTTTTTGCCAGGCTTTTTCTCGAAAAAGCCGCGTACCTGCCCTCGTCGAACTCACGTTATTTATAATTTCAGCCGTCCGGCACAGCTGCCGCCATACGCGGCAAATTTGCTTTTCGATGGAAAGGTAAGGTCATATCAATGGGTATTTTATTCGGAACCGACGGAATACGCGGAATAGCGGGCGAAGGTCTGACCGCCGAAACCGCCTATCGGCTCGGTATCGCCGTCGCCGACGTATTG
Organism: Eubacteriales bacterium; assembly: GCA_041670545.1. Classification (GTDB taxonomy): domain Bacteria; phylum Bacillota; class Clostridia; order Oscillospirales; family CAG-272; genus JBAXZA01. The sequence continues at coordinate 5,104 of JBAXZA010000010.1, forward strand.
GCGCCGCTTGTCAGCCGCCGCCCGTGCGTCGTCATAGGACGTGACACCCGCATCTCGGGCGATATGCTCGAGAGCGCCTGCTCCGCCGGACTCTGCGCCGCCGGCTGCGACGTCACCTCGCTCGGCATCGTTCCTACGCCCGCCGTCGCGTATCTCGTGCGAACCCTTGGAGCGGACGCCGGAATAATGATAAGCGCGTCGCATAATCCCAGCGAATACAACGGCATCAAGGTATTCGGCGCGGAGGGCTTCAAGCTGTCTGACGCGCTCGAGGAGAGCGTTGAAAACATCATTTTGAGCGACAGCTTCATCAAAAACTCCCCTGCGGTCAAGGGCGGCAGCATCGGACGCATAAGCCGCCCCGACGGCGCCGCCGACGCTTATATCTCGCACGTTTCATCGATACTCGCCGAAACAAAATGCAGGAGCGCCAACCGCCGCCGCGTGCTTTTCGACCTCGCCAACGGTTCAGCCTGCGCCTGTGCGAAAAAAATATTTACGCCGGAGCATATGTTCGGCTACGCCGCCAGCTTCATCGCCGATACGCCCGACGGAATGAATATAAACGACGGCTGCGGCTCGACAAAGCTCGACGCGCTCGCCTCCGCCGTCGTGCGCGGCGGATATGACATCGGGATCGCCTTCGACGGCGACGCCGACCGCTGCCTCTGCGTCGACGAAAAGGGAAATATCATCGACGGCGACGCTATCATCGCGGCGCTCGCGCTCGATATGAAACGTCGCGGCAAGCTTTCCGGCGACACCGCCGTCGTCACCTGCCTTACCAATCTCGGTTTCCACAAGCTGTGTAAAAGCAGCGGCATAAGCGTATCGGTAACGGCTGTCGGCGACCGAAGCGTGCTTGAACGTATGCTCGAGGGCGGCTACAGTATCGGAGGAGAGCAGTCGGGGCATATTATCATGACCGACTACGCGACGACCGGCGACGGCGAGGTCACGGCGTCAAAGGTATTGTCACTGCTCTGCGAAAATGCCGACCGTCCGGCGTCGCAGGTTTTCGGCGAGATGGTACATATGCCGCAGATATCGAAAAACGTCGAGGTCGGGCATGATAAAAAGAACGCTGTGGTGGAGGACGCCGGAGTATGCGAAGCGCTCAGAGCCGCCGCCGAAAAGCTTGACGGCTGCGGACGCGTGCTTGTGCGTCCGTCTGGAACAGAAGCGCTCGTGCGCATTATGCTCGAGGGCGAGGACGCAGCAGAGCTTGAGCGCATGGCGGAGGATATCGCCGCCGCAATCAAACGCGCACTCGGAGAATAACCCTTGACAGACACAACCGCGAATGTATATTTGGCAGCATCGTCCTGTATGCAATCGGTTAAATCATTAAAATATTGACAGCACAGCAAATTGTTTTCATAAACAAATAATATAAATAAAATATAAAGGATAACATAAATAAATGTGGACTTCAAAAAACTGGCAGGATTACGAGCTGCTCGACTGCTCGGACGGCGAACGGCTCGAGAGATGGGGCAAATATATCCTCATCCGTCCAGACCCGCAGGTGATATGGAAAAACGCGCGTCACAACGCCCTCTGGAAACACGCTGACGCCGAATACAACCGCTCGAAAAGCGGAGGGGGAAGCTGGAGCGAAAAATCCGAGCTGCCCTCCGACTGGCGTCTGTCCTACGGTGCGCTCCGCTTTATGGTGCGTCCGACAGGCTTCAAGCACACCGGAATATTCCCCGAACAAGCTGTCAACTGGGACTGGTTTTCCAATCTCATACGCAATGAAAAACGCGAGATAAAGGTACTCAATCTGTTCGCCTACACCGGCGGCGCAACGGTCGCGGCGGCAAAGGCGGGGGCGTCCGTCGTCCATGTCGACGCCGCTAAGGGCATGGTCGAGCAGGCAAAAATAAACGCAAAGCTTTCCGGACTTGAAAACGCTCCGATACGCTATATCGTCGACGACTGCATGAAATTTATCGCGCGCGAGCAGCGCCGCGGCAACACCTACGACGCGATTATAATGGATCCGCCGTCATACGGACGCGGGCCGTCCGGAGAAACATGGAAGCTGGAGGAAAACCTCAGCGATTTCGTAAACGAAGCCATGAAGCTGCTCTCCGACGATCCGCTTTTCGTGCTGATAAATTCGTATACGACCGGACTTTCGCCGTCGACCACCTCCTATGTGCTCGATCTGGCGCTGCACTCACGCTATCCGCAGAGAATACCGCGCGGTTCTCTCACCGCCGATGAAATCGGACTGCCAGTCACCGAAAGCGGCGACGTTCTGCCCTGCGGAGCGTCCGCGCGCTGGGAAAAATCCTCCGGAGGAAAATAAACGATGGAGCCTTACATCAAAATCGAAAATCTAAGCTTCTCGTACGAGGGCGACGACGGCGCGCGCATTCCGGTGCTGAAGAATATCAACCTCGAGATAGCGCGCGGCGCGTTCGTCGCGGTGCTCGGACACAACGGCTCGGGCAAATCGACGCTCGCCAAGCTGCTCAACCTCATTCTTGTGCCGGACAGCGGCAAAATATCCATCGCCGGCCGTGACATCACCTCGCCGGATATGACCGAGGACGACGTTTTCGACGTCCGACGACACATCGGAATGGTGTTTCAAAACCCCGACAATCAGCTTGTAGCGACGGTCGTCGAGGAGGATATAGCGTTCGGCTGCGAAAATCTCGGCATACCGAGCGCCGAAATACGCTCGCGCGTCGACGAAGCCCTCGCAACCGTCGGAATGACGGCGTTCGCCCGCCATTCGCCGCATCAGCTCTCGGGCGGGCAGAAGCAGCGCGTCGCCATCGCGGGGATAATCGCCATGCTGCCCGACTGCATTATTTTTGACGAATCGACCGCAATGCTCGACCCGCAGGGACGCGCCGAGGTCATGCGCACCATCGAGATGCTCAACCGTGAGCGCGGCATCACGGTGCTGTGTATAACCCACAATATGAACGAGGCGATAGACGCCGACCGAGTCATCGTGATAAACGACGGCGAGGTTTTCCTCGACGGCACTCCGCGTCAGGTGTTCCGCAGCGTCGCGCGGCTGCAAAGCGTCGGACTTGACGTACCGCAGGCGGCGGAGCTGATGTACGAGCTGTCGCTGTGCGGCGTCAAGGCGCCGTCCGGCGCTCTCACCGATATCGAAGCCGCCGATGAAATATTGAAGCTGCTCGCGTAAAGAACGCGGTGGTGGGTGAACGCGGCTTGTTCGCGAAATCGCCGCAAACGGTCAAATTGTATAAATTTGTTGACAATACTTTATTTTAAATTCGCAATTTTGCCCGACTCATATTGCGCCGCTTCATTCGGGGTTCTGACTGCAAACGGAAACTGATACATTGGGACGCACTATTTCTGATAAATCATAAATTTTTGATGGAAACGATAAAATGACAGATATTGAACTTAAAAACGTAACCTACACCTATTCGGCAGGCACGCCGTTTCAAAAAACCGCGCTCGACGACGTCAGTATGCGCTTCGAGGGCGGCTGCATAACCGGACTTATGGGACATACCGGCTCGGGAAAATCGACGCTCGTTCAGCTGCTTAACGGACTGCTCACCCCCACCTCGGGCAAGGTTCTGCTCGGCGGAGAGGACATTTGGGCTGAGCCGAAAAAGATACGAAACGTGCGTTTCCGCGTCGGACTTGTGTTCCAGTATCCGGAATATCAGCTTTTTGAGGAAACGGTCGGGAGGGATATCGCCTACGGACCGAAGAATATGGGACTTTCGGACGACGAGCTTAAAACGCGCGTCGCTGACGCTCTGCGCTTTGTAGGGCTGGATACCGGTGTTATCGATAAAAGCCCGTTCGACCTTTCGGGCGGACAGCGGCGGCGTGTCGCGATAGCCGGAGTCATTGCGATGGAGCCGGAGGTGCTTATCCTCGACGAACCGGCGGCGGGGCTTGACCCGCGCGGACGCGAGGATATACTCGGCGGCGTCCGTTCCTATCAGCGCGAGCGGGGCAACACGGTTATCATCGTTTCACATTCGATGGAGGATATGGCGCGCTATGCCGACCGTCTGGCGGTGATGAACCGCTCCAAGCTCTATATGCAGGGTACGACGGCGGAGGTTTTCCGGCGCTCGGACGAGCTTACCTCGGCGGGGCTTGATATTCCGCAGATAACGCGGCTTATGAACGTGCTGCGCGGACGCGGCGTCGCCCTGCCAGACGATATTTATACCGTAGAGCGCGCCCGCGACGTATTGAGCGCTATGATAAAATCGAAAAACGCGGCAAGCGCCGCGAAAAACGTCAAAAACGATGTGCAGACAGCTAAAAACGTCGATAATACCCATACAAATTCCGGCAGAACAAAGCCGGACGGAAAATCCGGAGGTGAGAGCCGATGCTGAGCGATATCACAATAGGGCAGTATTTCCCCGGCACCTCGCCGCTGCACAGGCTTGACCCGCGCATGAAGCTGATACTGACGATAGTCTACATTGTCGCGATATTTCTCGCCCACAGCGCCACGGCGTTCGCGCTGGTCACCGCCGTGACGATAATATTGGCGGCGGCGTCGCGCATACCTCTCAAAATCATACTCAAGGGCATGAAGCCGCTCATTTTCATCATCGTTTTCACGGCTGTTATCAATATTTTTTGGTATAAGGGCGATACCCTGCTCGTCGATTTCGCGTTCATACACATTTATCTGGAGGGAATCATCTACGCGTTTTTCATGGTGCTGCGCATAACCTGCCTTGTCGTCGGCACATCGGTGATACTCACCTACACCACCTCGCCGATAGCGCTCACCGACGGACTCGAGCAGCTGCTCGCACCGCTCAAGCGCATACATCTTCCGGTTCATGAGTTTGCTATGATGATGACCATAGCGCTGCGCTTCATTCCGACGCTCATCGAGGAAACCGACAAAATAATGAACGCTCAGAAGGCGCGCGGGGCGGATTTCACCTCGGGCAGCCTTATACAGCGCGCAAAGGCGTTGATTCCGGTGCTGATACCGCTGTTCGTTTCGGCTTTTCGCCGCGCGGACGATTTAGCGGTCGCGATGGAATGCCGCTGTTACCGCGGCGGCGATGGGAGAACGCGCATGAATATCCTGCGCTACCGCTTCTCCGATATCGCGGCGCTTGCCCTCGGCGCGGCATTCTGCGCCTGCATCGTGCTGTTTAACATATTTCTGCCTGTAATCGGCATATAACTGTTATGAAGATACTTGTCACGATAGCCTACGACGGCGGCGCGTATCACGGCTGGCAGGTTCAGCCGGGCTATGACACCGTTCAGGCGCGAGTCTGCGAAGCGTTCGCCGCCCTCTACGGAACGGCTGTTCCGGTCACCGGCTGCTCGCGCACCGACGCCGGAGTCCACGCCGAAATGTTCTGCGCCGCGCTCGACATCCCGCCGCAGGCGCCCAATATCCCCTGTGAGAGCATACCTATAGCGGTCAACCTCCGCCTGCCGCCCGATATCGCGGTGACCGGCGCACGCATCGTCGCGGACGATTTTCACCCGCGCTATGATGTGGTGAAAAAGGAATACGTCTACCGTATACTCAACCGCCGTCCGCGCGATCCGTTTTCCGTGGGACGCGCGTGGCACTATCCCCGCGCACTCGATATAACTCGTATGCGCGAAGCCGCCGCTTATTTCATCGGTACGCACGATTTCACCTCATTCATGTCGTCAAACTCCGATATTCTGCGCAAGGGCGGGGAAAAATCGACGACAATACGCACAATATATGAGCTTGCGGTGGAGCGCTCCGGCGATATCATCGAGATACGGGTCAGCGCCGACGGTTTTCTTTATAATATGGTGCGAATTATCGTCGGCACTCTCGCCGCCGTTTCGGACGGACGCCTTTCCCCCTCCGATATACCGGAGCTGCTCTCGGCACGCTCGCGCCGTCATGCCGGCTCAACCGCCCCCGCCTGCGGACTGTACCTCTCGCGGGTGTATTATTAAGGGAACCTCTAAAAATTCGAATTGAAGAAAAAGACGAATAGAAGCCACGGGCTTCAATTCGCTTTTTCTGCGGATTTTTATGAATTTTTAAAGATTCCCTTAAGGCAATATCGCATCACATTTTCGTTATATCCATCTTTATTTTTATTTAGTATATAGTTTTATCATATATTTTCGATATAATGTAAAATCATAATCGTTTTTATAATAAAATATTACTAAAGCAAAACTCACAAAACAGAAAATATAAAATAATGGTTTAAAGTTTTCGCCAGGCCTTTTCCAAAAGGCCGCGTCCCCAGCCTCCCGCGTATCTCAAAGAAAGGAGCGGCGATCATGACAAACGCACCGGCACCCAAGCTCACGCACCGCAGGTCTGTACACGACGGCGCTCCGCGTGAGAATAAATATTATCTCGAGGTAGCCACGCGCTTCCGGCTCGCGAAATTCGTTTCGCTCACGCTGTTCATAGCGCTGCTGCTTTCCATGATATCCATCTACCGCGACGAAATAACCGTCGAGAATCTGCGCTACCTCGTCAAATATCTCGATACCGACGCTCCGGAATACACCGGAAAATACCGCACAATATATTTTGACAGTTCAAACGAAATGCAGCTCGGAGTATACAAGGGCGAGCTTGCGGCGGTCAGCTCGGGCAGCGTCAGCCTTTATAATATGCTTGGCAACTCCACAATGTCCTATTCTATAAGCGCCACCCGTCCGGTTCTGCTCACCGGCACGCAGTATATGCTAGTCTACGGCATGAACGAAAACAATTTCACCATCAATAACGCCTTCTCACAGCTTTACAGTGAAACCACCGATTACCCCATCACCGGAGCGGCGATATCTGACAGCGGTATGTTCGCCATCATCACCAAAAATCTCGAATACCGCGGCGTCGTCTGCTTTTACGACAAAAGCTTCAACGTTATCAGCCGTGTGCTCAAGGATAAGCTGATAATGTGCGCGGCTATGTCGCCTGACGGCTCGCGGGCGGCGGTGATATCGGCGTACAGCGGCGACGGCGACTATGTCACCGAGGTGATGTGCATCAATCCGTATTCCGACACACCCGAATATACCGTCAGCGCCAATGACACGCTCGGACTTACAGCGTCCTTCGCACCGGACGGCACACTGCGCGTCATATGCGACGACCGAATCCTGTTTTTTGATAAAAACGGTGAACAGTCGGGTGAATACAGCTACGGTTCGAGCGTACCGATATCGTTTTATTTCAGTGACAAAGGCTCGGCGTTCGTGTTCAACGAAAACGTAATCGGCAGCGACAACCGCATCGTGCTGCTCGATAATACAGGCAGCGAGCTTACAAGCTATGCGATGAGCGGTCAGATCGTCGATGTCTGCACCGACGGCGAAAATCTGTATGTTATGACCGGCTCGGCGATATGCCGTATTCCGGCGGACGACGGCGATATTCTGACAGACGGCAGCGGCGCGGAAACGGTAACGCTTCAAAGCGGCTGCAAACAGCTTCTGCTCAAGGATCAGATGACACTGATGGTGTGCTATACGCACAAAACCGACACCTATCTTATAGCCGAGCTGTTCGGCGGCGGTAAAGAACAGACAGCGCCCGAAACGTCCGCCGAAACAAAAGCGCCGAGTATCACCGCGCCGCCCGAAACGGCGGCGGAAACGACCGCAGTGCAAAATCAATCCGATAACGGCTATGACGATTAGGTCTTGCTCGTAAAATAAAAATCACGAAACATAAACCATATAAACACTAAAACGACGCGGAAATGAGAAATATGAACGCAAACGACACGACCGAGGCGTATTTATGAGTATTTTTATCGATGTTTTCCTGGCGGCGGTGATACTGCTCGCCATAATCAGCGGCGTTACCAAGGGCTTTGTCCGAAGCGTGATGAACATTCTGACCTTCGCGGCGGCATTCGTCTGCGGATGGCTTTTCACCGCGCCGCTTTCCGAATATTATCTCAACACCGTTTTTATGAATAGGATAAGCGGCGGTGTCGAGAACGCCATCAATTCTATTCTAAGCTCGAGCATATCGCTCGATTCGCTTTTTTCGGATAAGCCCGAAGCGTTCACCTCGATAACCGACCGCTATCTTACCGATTTCGGCTCGCTGTCGCAGTATTACGGCGAAGCGGTGTCGGAGGGGAGCAAAAATCTCTCCTCGGGCGTCGCGCGTTATATCGCCGCACCGGTCGCGCAGATGATTTCAAACGTTCTCGCGTTTCTCACCATTTTCGCGGGCGTCGTGATAGTGTTAAAGCTGACCGCGTTTATTCTCGATCTGATATTCCGACTGCCGGGACTCAACGCCCTCAACCGTATCGGCGGCTTCATTTTCGGCGGCGCCTGCGGAATTATGTACGCATGGATATTCGCGATTGTGATCACAGCGGCGGCTCCGGCTCTCGCGGCGCTGTTTCCCGATACCTTCAGCGCGTCGGTCACAGAAAATTCTCTGCTGCTCGGCATTTTCTCAAAATATAACCTTTGGTCAATGCTCAAATTCAACTTATAGAAAACAAACGCCGGACGGCGTATCATATATAACACGATATTATAAAATTAAAGATAAAAGCATAGGCTTGTTCGTAAAGTCGGCTCAGACCGTCAAACAGTATAAACAATAATAATTTACGTTTTATACTATTTTACGGGCAAGACCTGAAGAAAGGTAAAAAACATATGGAACTCTGCTCAAGATGTCATAAAAGAGTGGCCGTCGTATATATCTCCCGCATTGAGAACGGCAAGACCATAAACGAAGGTATCTGCATAAAATGCGCAAAGGAGCTTGGAATCAAGCCGGTTGACGACGTCATCGAAAAGATGGGGCTTACCGACGAGGATCTCGACCGCATGGATATGGAAATGGAGGGAATGATGGACAACGGCGAGCTTACCCCCGCCGACGCCGACAATCCCGAAGCTTCCGGCGATAATTCCGACGAAAGCCGCACGCCCGCCATCGATTTCCGCAAGCTGATGGGTCAGGCGCTCATGCCGGATTTCGGCAACCGTCCGCAGGGCGACAAGGATAAAACCAAAAACGACAAGGGCAAGGAAAAGAAGGATCCCAAACGCAAATTCCTCGAGCTTTACTGCCAGTCGCTCAACACAAAGGCGATCGACGGCAAGCTCGACAACATCGTCGGACGCGACCGCGAGCTTTCGCGCGTCATACAGATACTCTGCCGCCGTCAGAAGAACAATCCGTGTCTGATCGGCGAACCCGGCGTCGGCAAAACCGCCATCGCAGAGGCGCTTGCTCAGCGTATCGTGGCGGGCGACGTGCCGTATAAGCTGCGCGGCAAGGAGGTGCATCTCGTCGACCTCACCTC
>JBAXZA010000011.1:0-14314 GCA_041670545.1 Eubacteriales bacterium
TACCAAAAAGGACGTCGACGACTGGGCGATAATGTTCGCGCGCTGTTATCAGACGGCGGGAATCACAAATCGTGACAGGATTCAGATAACGCCCGGCTACGGTCTGTGGACGGCGGGTATCGGATTTCAGGCGGGCTGCGAGCTGCTCGGAGCAATGGCTGTTCCGGTAGGCCCGGGCAACACTGAAAAACAGCTTCAGCTTATGGTCGATCTGCAAAGCACCGTTATCTGCGCGACCTCGTCCTACGCGCTGCTGCTCGCCGAGGAGGTTTCAAAGCGCGGACTGCGCGACAAGATCAGCCTCCGCCGCGGAATCATCGGTTCAGAGCGCTGGGGCGATCTTATGCGCGCGCGGATTGCCAACGAGCTGAAAATCGAACTGTACGATATCTATGGTCTGACCGAAATTTATGGTCCGGGCATAGCTATTGACTGCCCCGCGCACGAGGGAATGCACTATTGGGACGATTATGTTTATTTTGAAATAATAGATCCGGCTACCGGCGAGGTTCTGCCGGATGGCGAATACGGCGAGCTTGTCGTCACGACGCTCGTCAAGGAGGGAGCGCCGCTCATACGCTACCGCACGCATGATCTCACGCGCATAATACCCGGAAAATGCAGCTGCGGCAGCGATTTCCCGCGCATCGACCGCATAATCGGACGCACTGACGATATGATCAAGGTCAAGGGCGTCAATATCTACCCCGGTCAAATCGAGGACGTTATGAAGGACGTCGGAAACATATCGAGCGAATATCAGATTATCATCGATCATGTCGACGGCAAGGACGTTATGACGATCAAGGTCGAGGTTAAGGACGGACACGACCGCGCCGAAACCGCCGAGCGCGTCGAGGTGGTGTTCAAGAGCAGGATCGGAATAAAAATCGAGTGCGAGTGCGTCGATATCGGCGGACTGCCACGCTCGGAGAAAAAAACAAAGAGAGTATTCGATTACAGAGAAAAATAAAAAATCGGGAGCGAGCCGTTTGGGTTCGCTCCCGTTGTTATTATAAATATCAACCAAAATATACAGATAATGATTGTGATTAAGTGCTATTGCTTTTAAAAAGCTTATCTGTTATAATTTAATAGTAAATCAGTTATACAAATATTGATTGGGGGATATTATAATGAAAAAAATACTCGGGATATTTATTGCCGCGGCTTTGCTCGCGCTTCCAGCATATGCGGCTAACGTTACGAGCGGACAGCATTGGGTCGACAGCGTTAAAGAGGACGCCGCATATGGCACGCCTGTTATCGACGGAACGGCTGACGCTGCCGAATGGAGTTTAGCTCCAGCGCTCACTATAACGCTCGACGATCCTGTCGTAAATGAATACGGCGTGTATCAGGGAGCATGGGAATCCGAACGCAATGCGTCGGATTTTTCGACTGAAATCCGTTATATGTGGGACGAAAACTGTTTTTACATATATGAAAACCGTGCTGACGACGATGTCGTCCTTGGCGGCTCGAGCGATACTCCGTGGTCGGGCGCGGACGGCAATCTTATTTTCCTTCAGGTAGCCGACGACGACAGCACCATCAATCCAAGCGGTTACAGTCATCACATTTTCTACACGATAGGCGATAATAACGGTAAAGCGGGCGGAGCGGTTTCGGTTCGTATAAATGACGAAAGCGCGACAACGCAGGAAACGCTTCAGTATCCGGTGTTTAAATACGCGGCTGTTGTGACCGACGGCGGCTGGTCGATCGAGATCGCGGTTCCGTGGTCGGTATTTCAGAAGCAGGTTCCTGAATTCACACCGGCTGCCGGCGCGGTTTTAGGTATGTCCTGCGTTCCGATCGATAACGATGCCGACGGCGGCGATTTTGCTCAGCTTTGCTGGTTCAATCAGCAAGGTCAGGTCGGCTGCGCTTCATATGATTACGGCGGGTGGGCGTATCTCACGCTCGACGCTCCGGTTGTGATCGAAGAAGAACCGGCGGCACAAGATCCGACGGTTGAGCAGACTCCCACCGAAAGCGTAAGCGCGGCGCAGACCTCCGATTTTGCGGCAGTCGCGGTTTTAGCTTCAATAGTGTCCGTGGCTGGCGCGGCGTTCATAATCAAAAAGCGGGGATAATTTAAACAGCGCCGGGCGAATCACATCATTTTATACAACTCCGCAAAAATTCCGTACGCATAAAAAACGTACGGAATTTTTGTTTCGGAAAATATTTTACGCCTTGACAACGCCTTTTTTGATGATAATATTCGCGTACTGCGCACTCTCGCCGGTCGCCACGACGGCGTATGCTTTTTTCGCGCGCTCATAGTATGCGAAACGCTCGATATGTTCGATTTTTGCCGACGGCTCATGATCATGCAGGATACGTTCATAATCCGCCCAGATTTCCGGTACATAGGTGTCGCCGGGGACTACTTCCATCAGTATAAAATTCTTCGCGTCGTACTGATCGAGCGGAACGAGCGATAAGATTGCGTCGAGCAGGGCGGGCGCGGGTATACCGTCGGCGCGTATGGCGATGGTTTCCTTCGCGATACTTTCGGTCGGAAAATTGGCGTCGGCGATGACGATTTCGTCGCCGTGTCCCATTTCGCAGAGCACCTTGAGCAGCACAGGCGATATAAGCGGTGAAATTCCTTTAAGCATTTTCGTTACCCTTTCATTTTTTTACAAATTCATTTCATAAGTATTTTACACTCGTTACGGCTTTGTGTCAAGCGTTTGCGCGTATTTAATTAATTTTAATGCCGCTCAAACGAAAATGTGACGACGCTCGGAGAATTACTGTCCCATAGAATAATTCCGCTATTGCAATTTGGTTGAGTATATGCTATACTGTCAGTATATACCAAAAAATAGACTTCTGTTGACAATGTAATCCCGGTTTATATCCGGCTTTGATATAAACAAATTTGTTTATATCAAAGCCGGATAGTGATACGGCAAGCTTTCCCGTAACATCAATATAGTAAATATATTAAAAAGGTGGTGCTTTTTTATGTCTAAAAAGCTGAAGGTCGGTGTATTCGGCGGCGCGCGCGGCAGAACGATGATCGAGGTACTTTTCAATCATCCCGACGCCGAGCTTGTCGCCGTTTGCGACAAATATCAGCCGCTGCTCGACAGTGTCGGTCAGCGCGCGAAGGAATTGGGCGTGAAGGTCGCGCTCTACCTCAATTTCGAGGACTTTTTCAATCATGACATGGACGCCGTTATCATGGCGAACTATGCGAACGAACACAGCGTATTCGGCGTTCGCCTTCTCCGTTCGGGGCGGCATATTATGTCCGAGGTGCTGCCCTGCGAAACCATGGCGCAGGCTGTCGAGCTTATCGAAACGGTCGAGCAAACCGGCAAGGTGTACGCTTACGCCGAAAACTACTGCTATATGCAGCACACCTTTGAGATGTGGCAGAAATATAAGGCGGGCGCTGTCGGCGATATTATGTATGCGGAGGGCGAATATATCCACGACTGCTCCGCCATCTGGCCGGGCATCACCTACGGCGAGCGCGATCATTGGCGCAACCGTATGCACTCAAATTTCTACTGCACGCACAGCTTAGGCCCGATGCTCATGATATCAGGCCGCCGTCCGGTCAAGGTGGTCGGCTTCGAGTGTCCTCCGCAGAAACGTCTTGAGGAGGTCGGAGCATGGCGCGGAGCGGGGCTTGAGATAGTCACGCTCGATAATGGCGCGGTCTGCAAAAGCATACACGGCGATCTGAAGCGAGAGCCGGGCAGCATAAACTATGAAATTTACGGTCAAAAGGGTATGATGGAATCGGGACGCCTCGATCCCCCTGCGTTCAATATGTGGCAGGAAAACGACAAGCTTTGTCAGGGACAGTGGAGCCGTTATGATCCCGAGAAGCATATCGCGGCGGAAGCTGCCGAAAAATTCGGCTCTCACAATGGCAGCGATTTCTATTCGACCCATTTCTTCATCGAAAAATGTCTTGGCCGCGATGAGGGCAAGGAATGGTCGATCGACGTTTATCACGCGGTGGATATGGGCATATGCGGAATACTCGCCTATCGCTCGGTGCTTAACGGCAATATTCCGATTGATGTGCCGGATCTGCGTGATCCCGCTCAGCGCGATAAATACCGCCATGACAACGCCTGCACGACCCCCGATGTCGCCGGCGGCGCTCTCCTCCCACGCTCGTCCTATGGCGAGCCGGATATTCCGGACGAAACCTACGAAAAGGTGCGCCGTACTTGGCTCGATGGTAAAAACGCGGAGTAAGAAACGCGGTTTTATACAATAATTCATACATTATAAAATCCCGTGCAATGTTAATTGTACGGGATTTTGTCTGTTGTCACATAATTGTTATATTTTTATGTGCAATACCACTATAATAATGGAGATAACGCGGGTTGAATTGTTAATAATAGTATGCTATAATTATATAAAGTATGAATATTTTGGAGATGAGATTATGGCGGGGATGGTATTTGACAGTGTGCGGCGTTCGCTCGGCGATTTGCGCTTATACGCGGAGCATGGCGAGTGCTGCTATATCGCTCAGCCTTACGGTTCACCCGCGAAAAAGCTATGCTCCTTATATATTGATGCGTTTTTAATGATGCTTTCCGCCGTCGGCTTTTTGCGTCCGTTTATGGCGTTCATGGGACTTTTCACCGCGTATGTGTTCTATTTGTATTGTAAAATTTGGCATCGCTGCGGCTATTCGATTGCGTTGATCGCCGCGGTGAGCGTCGCCGCGCTCGCGGTTATGTACGGCATATCGGCAATTGTTCACGCGGCGGTGAAACTGCTTATATCGAACTTTTTGGTGGTTTTATGAGTACAAGGGATTTTATAATGTCGCTGCGCGGCGAAAAGCATTACATCGCGACCTGCCGTGCACGATTAATGCGTCCGATTCTGCCGATGTGGGCGATGTGGTTTATAATGTCGTTTTTTCCTCCGCTGGGGCTGATGATGTATACCGCTCCGACCGTTGTATTGACCGGGATACCAATTTACATATATTGCGATGTATGGACGTCGTTCGGGTATAAAAAATCGGTCTATCTGATCATAAATATTGCTGTGCTGATAATTTCGGTGAGCGCCGGACAATTGCTTTTGAACGCGGGAGCGCTCGATTTTTTCGTCAGTCTGTTAAATCCCGCACTGATAATGTGATAAAAATGTTAAAAATATCATAAATGTAAAGGAGTATACATAAATGAGCTACTCTTTCATCGGGCTCGGCGAATCGGACGGTTCGGATGTACTGCGTTTTGCCGATCTGACCGCTTTTCCCGCCGTGACTTCGCTCGGTGCGGCGTTTGCCTTTACAGCGGAGCGCGAGCAGCTATTAAAACGTCAGCGTATCGTCCGTGCGGCGTCTGAAACCGATGGATTCGGCGAATTTCTTCGCGAGATAGGCGAGCGCGCTCGCGAATACGGCTTTATGCGACGCGAACGGAGCACCAAACGCGAAAATCAGTTTATAACGCTGCTCGACGCGCGTTTTTATACCTCGTTTGTCGATTATGTCTGCTTGGAAGCTGAAAAATTCGGCGCTACCGATTCGGTATTCGACGATTATTTTAAGCTTTGCCGCGAGGAGCGCGCGTCGGAGCAATTTCGGTCGCTAAGCGAGAATTTGGAGCGGCTCAACGCGACGGCGTCGAACGTGAAAAGCGTTACCCTCGGGGTGAATCTCTCCTCGTCGTTAAAGCCGCTCGAAGCAGGATTGGTGCGCATAAACGACCGTCCCTACCGCTCCGGCGATTTTTTAGACCGCCTATTCCGGCTCGATTTCAATGACGACGGCTTCGTCTGCATGGCGCCCTTGACGCGCTACGGCGGCGATAAAAATTACGGCGGGCGCACCGCGCTCAATAACGCTCTCAATGAAGCGCTCGGCGAGGTGATGAACTCAGCGCTTAAAAGCTCTAAGGCGAGCGTTGATAATTATTTCTATTCGCGGCTTGAAGTGCTGCTGCCTAACGCCGCCGATCTCGCGTTTTTGAGCGCGGCGTGCGCCTATATCGACGATCTGCGCTCGCACGGCGCTTATTTTTGCTATCCCGAGATAGCTGAGTGCAGCTCGCGCGTGAGCGGTATTTACGATCCGTCAATGCTTTATACAAAAGCCTTTGCCGATATCGTCAAAAACGATGCGGTTTTCGCCCCCGCCGACGCTGTTGGAGATATTGCAGGAGATACAAAGCGTTTGTATATTCTGACCGGTCCGAATAGCGGCGGAAAGACTGTGTTTCTGCGTGCGCTCGGCACAGTATGGCTGATTTTTCAGAGCGGACTGCCCGTTCCGGCGAAAAGCGCGTCGCTTGTGCCGTGCGATAATATCAATACGGCGTTTCCGGCGTCGCTAACCCGCACAGACGTCAAGAACCGTGAGGGCAGACTCGAGGAGGAATGCCGGTATCTTGCCGATATGCTCCCGACGCTCGGAGAGCGTTCGCTTGTGCTGTGCGACGAGGTTTATTCCTCCACTTCAGCATCGGACGCGGAGAAATTGGCGAACAATTGGCTGCACCGCGTCGCTTCGATGGGGAGTATGTGCGTTTTCGCCACCCATCTGCACGAGCTTACGTCGAGCGCGCCGGATTGCTGTGGGCGTCTTGCCGCCGGAGCTTCACGCACCTACAAAATCATCTCCGGCTCGTCCGCCGACAGCGGTGCGCTGCTAATCGCGCAAAAATATGGACTTATATAAAATATCATCAAATAACATAAAAACCAAGCATAGTGACCTACCACTATGCTTGGTTTTTATAAAAATATAACTACATAATGTACGGCAGGGGGCGACCTCCCGCCCCAAACGTAACTTCTGTCCCTTAGCCGCGGCCGCAGCTGCCGAAAAGCGTCATTTTCTTTTCGGTTTCGGCTTTGACGGCGGCGACCATGGCTCTCATGACGTCGGTTTGACCGAGCGTTTTGCCCTGTCCGAGAGCCTGCGCATAGGTGTTGTAGGACGCGGCGGCGCAGGCGTTGTTGATATCGGTGAAAATATTTACCTTAGCGATGCCGCCAGCGACTGAACGACGGAAATCATCGTCCGAAAGACCCGAGCCGCCGTGAAGCACGAGCGGAACGCTTACAGCCTCAGCGATTTCGGCAAGGCGGATGAAATCGAGCTTAGGCTTCTTTTTATACGCGCCGTGAGCTGTGCCGATAGCGACGGCGAGGGCGTCGACGCCTGTACGGCGTACAAAATCGACCGCTTGTTCGGGCTGGGTATAAATCGAGCTGTCGCTGTCCGTTTCGCCGCCATGCTCGGCGTCGTTCGCGCCGACGTGACCAAGCTCGCCCTCGACCGAAACGCCGCGCGAATGAGCGTCCGCCACCACACGGCGCAGCTCGTCGATGTTAGCTTCATATGAAAGTGTGGAGCAGTCGTACATTATCGACGAAAAACCAAGCTCCATCGCCTGATAAATACGTTTTGTGGTCAGACCGTGGTCAAAATGCACGACGACCGGAACGCTCGCCTTTTTCGCAAGGGGAAGAATGAGGTACGAAAGCTGTTCAAGCTCGGAGAAGGGCAGCAGCACCTCGGCCGTGCCGATGATGACCGGCGAGCGCGTTTCCTCAGCGGCGGCGATGACGCCCTCCGCCATCTCAAGGCATACCGTGTTGAAAAGTCCTACCGCGTATTTATTTTTTTTAGCATCATATAAAACGTCATTGAGATTGCAAAGCATATGTTTATAGCTCCTTTTTGTTAAATTATCGTCTGTCAATACGGATATTCAGTCCGTCAAGATACGAATAAATTTCCTCGATCGTGGGAATTCCTGAGGTCGCGCCCATTTTGGCGATACTGTGAGCGCCGACGGCGTTCGCAATTACCGCGCTGTCGGCATAATCGAAGCCGGCGGCGATGCCGTAGAGAAAACCTGCGCAGAACGAATCGCCCGCGCCGGTGGTATCGACCTTTGCTTTCTCGGGCAGAGCAGGCGACATATAGCGTTCGCGCCCGCCCTCGCAGATGTAAGCGCCGCGTTTGCCAGCTTTGATTATAACGTTTTTGACGCCCAGACGGAAAAATTCGTCCGCCATTTTGTCGAGATCCTTTGTTCCGGTCAGCATTTCGGCTTCGCTTTCGCTCGGCATGAATAAATCGGTGTATTTCAGCACCGGTTGGAGATCGAGCATCCAACGCCCTCGATAGTCCCATGCGGTATCAAGCGCTGTGAATTTGCCGTCAGACTGACATTGGGCGAAAAAATCCGCGCAGGGCTGACCGATGAATGAAGCGAGCAGCTCCGCGCCGCCGACGAATATTATATCGGCGGCGTCAACCGCGCCGCGCGGAATATCATCCGATGTCTGAGCCGCCGCAGAGCCGGGATAATAGATGAAGCTGCGTTCGCCCGAGCTTGAAATGCAGACCACCGAGGTCGTGGTCGGGGTATCGCCGCGAACTACGGGCGAAACGTCGACTCCGTCGTGTTCGAATGACGAAATAACCATATCTCCGAAGCTGTCGCGTCCGATTTTACAGCAAAGCGCCGAATTTCCGCCGAGTTTGGCAATGTCCAC
Organism: Eubacteriales bacterium; assembly: GCA_041670545.1. Lineage (GTDB taxonomy): Bacteria > Bacillota > Clostridia > Oscillospirales > CAG-272 > JBAXZA01. The sequence continues at coordinate 8,521 of JBAXZA010000011.1, forward strand.
GGCGGTATTCGAAGCGCAGCCGCCGGGGACTACAAGCATATGTTCGATAGCGGCGAGCGTTCCGCTCTCGGGAAGAGAATCGACGGGCGAGAGCATGAGATCGGCGGTGACGCTGCCGATACAGAGGATTTTTTTCATAGCTTTTAAACTCCCGTTATTACATCAGAACTGTTTCCGGCGCGACGCGCAATACCTGTCCGCGCCGCCATATCAACCATTATAAAACAAAAAACGCGCCGTGTCAATAGCCGGTGAGTATGGTTATTAAAATCAATTTAATAAAAAATGCTTGCCCGCCGTAAAATTGTCAGCCAGCCATGAATATATGCGGGTTCAATGTGATAACGCACGGGTATTCACAACGAATCCTTTATCTTGTCGAGCGCCGATTTTTCGATTCTTGAAACATAGGAGCGGGAAATGCCAAGCCGCGCGGCTATTTCACGCTGAGTAGCTGGCGGCGCTTTGCCGAGTCCGTAGCGCAGGACGATGATGGCGCGTTCACGCGGCGTCAGACGGTTTTTAATGATCGAAATCGCCTTTTCACTGCGCAGACGAAGGTCTAAATCGTCGGCTATGGTATCGTCGCAGGCGATTATGTCGATATATGTAAGCGGATTTCCGTCGCGGTCATAATCGAGCGTTTCGTTGATGGAAACCTCCGCCGATAATTTTTTCTGCGATCGGAAATACATCAGAATTTCATTCTGAACGCATTTTGCGGCGTATGTGGCGAAACGAGCGCCGTTTGAAACATCAAAGCTGTCGATCGCCTTGATAAGTCCGATCGTGCCTATTGAGATGAGATCGTCCTGATTTTTCGCTCCTATATAATATTTTTTAACAATATGTGCGCAGAGCCGCAGATTGTGTTCAATGAGAGTTGAGCGCGCGCTGTCGTCGCCCGCCTTCATACGCCGGAAAAGCTCGGCTTCCTCGGCGGGTTCAAGCGGCTGCGGAAACGAGTTGGTCTGCGATACCCGCAGAAACATCGCGAAAAAGTTGAATAACATCGAGATAATGTTGATCATAATTTCCTCCGTTGCCTTATATCGGGTCTTGTTCGTTAAATAACAAAATAAAAAACATATATCAGAGTTTTATTCCGGATTTTTGGGTGTAATACAAACTTTTTGATCAAGCCCGATATAAAACATAAATAATTATTAAATTTGTGTAAAATTATAACATATAAAATCGCTTTTATGGTATAATATAAAGTAAGGTCAATAATATATCCGGCATATGTGCCGGTCTGCATATATATTAAAAATACGCTGAATATTCAAACCTGATGATGTATCTGCGTTCAGACAAAGGAGAATTATAGAATGAGATATTCTGTCGTCGATATCGGATCGAATACGCTGAAAATGAATATATACGACGCGGAGGTGTCCGCCGCGCCCGCGCTCTCGCTCGTGCTGAGCGAAAGTGCCACCATCGGACTTATAAGCTATAAAAACGGAGCGCTCATGGGCGACGGCGGCATCGTTAAGCTCGTCGAAACGCTCGAAGCGTTTAAAAAGCTGAGCGATAACGTCGGTTCAAACGTTTTCATGTGCTATGCTACCGCGAGTCTGCGGTTTATCGACAATTCCGACGAGGTCATACGCATAGTGCGCGACCGCACCGGAATTGCGATCGACCTTATCAGCGGCGAAAATGAAGCGCTGTTCGGCTTCGACGGTCTGCGCTGGGGACTTGGGCAGGACGTCCGCTGCGGAGTCATGGCTGATCTGGGCGGCGGCAGCACCGAGCTTGTCGGCTTTATCGACGGTATGGCTGTGCGCGCAATCTCGCTGTCCGTCGGCTGTCTGACGCTTTATAAAAAATATGTCGGTGAAATACTTCCGAAAAAGCAGGAGATAAAGGAAATACGCGTCAGCGTCGATAAAAGCCTCGCCGATATCGATTGGCTGGGCGGCTACGGCGACACCGCGTATCTGGTGGGCGGTACAGCCCGCGCTCTCGGACGTCTGCACGCGCAGCTTTATCCCAACGACCGCCCCGAGCGCGGCTATCAGATGAGCGCCGAGGAGGTCGGAGAGGTCGCGCACCGCCTGCGCGAACCGGGCAAAAAGGAAGCGGAGCTGCTTATCCGCACCGTTCCCGACCGGCTTCATACGATTATACCGGGAATCACCGTATACCGCCGCATCATTAAAAAAATGGGAGCGGAGAAGATAGTGATATCGAACGGAGGACTGCGCGAGGGCTATCTGCTGAGCCGTCTTAAAAACTTATCCGCAAAGGAGGACAACGCCGAATGAACCGCCGGGGGCATATCGGAAAACCTTTATGAATTACTATATCAACAGGGAGCTTTCATGGCTCAAATTCAATCTGCGAGTGCTCGAGGAAGCAAACAGCGACCGCGTCCCGACGCTCGAAAAGCTGCGCTTCATCTCCATTTTCAATTCAAATCTGGACGAATTTTTCATGGTTCGCGCCGGCAGTCTGTATGACCGTTCGCTCGTCGAGGGCGAGCTTACCGACAACAAAACCGGAATGACGGCGCGGCAGCAGCTTGACGCCATATATGCGGCGGCTCGCCCGATCTGCGCTCTGCGCGATAAATATTACGACGCCGTCAACACGTCTCTTTGCGGCGCGGGATTATGCCGGCTCGACGTAAAGTCGATGAATCCGGCGCAGACAAAATTCGTCAAGAATTATTTTAAGCGCGAGATACTGCCGATCATTTCCCCGCAGATCATCGACGCAAAGCATCCGTTTCCGCATCTTGAGAACAAACGTCTGTACGTCCTCGTTTCGCTTACTCACGGCAACCGCTCGTGCTACGGGATAGTGCCGGTTTCAAGCGTTTTTGACCGCGTTATAACCGTACCGGGTGAAAATAAGGATAAAAATTCGTATTATGTGCTGTCCGAGGACGTCATACTCAAATATGTCGGTACGATATTCAAGCAGTACACCGTTTCGGGACGCGCCGTAGTCCGCATTACCCGCAACGCCGACGTTGAGGTCGAGGATAATTTTTCGGACGACGATATCGACTACCGCGATTATGTAAAGCTTATCATCAAACGCCGCGAAAAGCTCGCGCCAGTCTGCGTGCAGTCATACGGAGGACCGTATTCGCGCAGTCCCAAGCTGATAAAATATTTCATCGAACGCGCCGGACTTTGTGCCGAGCAGTATTATTACAGCGCCGCTCCGCTCGATATGTCGTTTGCAGACGACCTTGCGCCCCTTATACCGGATACTGCGGGAGCGCTCACCTATGCGCCGCTCGTTTCGCAGACAGCCCCCGGGCTTTCGGGCGGAGAGCGCATCGCCGATATTGCGGCGCGGCGCGATATTTTCCTTTCGCATCCCTATTACAGCATGAAGCCGTATCTGAAGCTTCTTTCCGAAGCGGCGGACGATCCGGACACCGCTTCCATAAAAATCACGCTTTACAGGCTGAGCAATAATTCCGAGGTTATATCGTCGCTCTGCCACGCCGCCGAAAACGGTCACGAGGTCACGGCGCTTGTTGAACTAAAGGCGCGTTTTGACGAGAACAACAACATCAACTGGTCGCGCCGGCTCGAAGAATCCGGCTGTCACGTTATATACGGTATCGACGCGTTAAAGGTTCATTCGAAGATCACTCTGATAACCACGAAAAAGGGCGATCATATTTCGTACACAACGCATATTGCGACCGGAAACTATAACGAAAAGACCGCGAAGCTCTATACCGATGTCGGAATCATCACCTCGAACCCCGACATATGCTCGGACGCCGTGGAATTTTTCCAAAATATGACGCTCGGCATACCCGACGCCGAATATAAAACGCTTCTTGTCGCGCCGTACACCCTCAAACGCGGAATACTGCGTGAAATCGATACCGAAATCGAAGCCGCGCGAGAGGGAAAAGCCTCCTACATCTGTATAAAGATGAACAGTCTGACCGACAAGGAGGTCATCGACCGGCTTGTCGCAGCGTCGAAGGCGGGGGTGAAGATCGACCTTATCGTGCGCGGCATATGCTGCCTGCTCCCAGGGATACCCGGAGAAACAGACAATATCCGCATACGCAGCATTGTTGGGCGGTTTCTGGAGCATTCGCGTATCTTCATTTTCGGCTCAGTACCCAGTGAGCGCCGTGTCTACATAGGCTCGGCGGATATGATGACGCGCAACACCACACGACGCATCGAGATAATCACCCCCATACTCGATAAAAAAATAGCCGATACTCTGTTTGAGATGACGCGCGTCATTCTGCGCGACAATGTGAAATCGAGTATGCTCTGCTCAAACGGAAGCTACGAGCGGGTGATATCCGACACCGCGCCGCTTGACAGCCAGATGTATTTTTATGAACAGGCATACAAAAACAACGCCGAAGCGAGCCGTGAAGCTCGCGGAAAAACCGTTTAACGCTTTTCCGTCGGGCGCTGACGCCCAAAGGATAAGCGCTTTCATTGATTTTTAAAAAATCGGACATAAGGACATTTTTTATGAAATACAAAGCGAAGATAGGGCTTTTGCCCCTCTATCTGAAATTATATGACGATTATTTCCCGGATATTCGCATAGGCGCGGAGGCATTTCACGCGCTTGTCGCCGGAAAGCTCTCGGAGAGGGGGCTTGAGGTCGTCAATGTCCCAGTTTGCAGAGTCAAGGAGGAATGCGACGACGCCGTTTCGCTCTTTGAGGTCGAAGGAGTGGACGCCATCGTCACGCTCCACCTCTCCTATTCGCCGTCGCTCGAGGTATCCTATGCGTTATCGCGCACCGCGATACCGGTGATCGTCCTCGCGGCGACGCCCGATTACATATACGACAGCGAAAGCTCGCCCAGCGAGATGATATATAATCAGGGCGTCGGCGGGGTTCTTGATATGTGCAATATGCTTCACCGCGGCGGCAAGCATTTCGATATTGTCGCCGGGCACAGCGATAACGCCGAGCTTTACGATCATGTCGTGACCTCGGCGGTCGCGGCGAAGCTGGTTCGCGCGTTCAAAAGCTCACGCGTCGGCGTTGTAGGCGAAACCTTCAAGGGTATGGGCGATTTTCAGCTCGGCGGAAACAAGCTTCGCGAGCTTGTTGGCATCGAAATGATAAAATTCGATCCCGGCAAATATTCCGATGTTTCCGACGACGAGGTCGCCGAGGAATATAAGCGCGACACGGCGCAGTATATCACCGACGGGGTGAGTCTTGCCGATTATACCGAGCCTGCGCGCGCCGAGCTTATACTGCGCAAATGGATAAAATCAAAGAAGCTCAGCGCCTACACAATGAATTTTATTCCAGAGCCTAAGAACAATATTTTTCGGGGCGTACCGTACAGCGGCGCAGGCAAAGCTATGCGCGACGGCATCGGCTACGCGGGCGACGGAGACGCGCTGACGGCGGCGCTTGCCGGAACGCTGCTCGCGGAATATCCGTATCTGTCGTTCACCGAGCTTTTCTGCCCCGACTGGCGCGGCTCGAGTATGTATCTTTCGCGTGCTGGCGAGCAGAATCCGCGCTGTACGCAGAATAAGGCGAAATTCGTCGTGAACCGTATGGATTACGGCGAGCGTCTGCCGTCGCTGTCGCTTTGCGGCACCTACCGCGAGGGTGAGGCGGCGCTCGTCTGCATAGCCCCGCAGGACTACGACCGCTTCCGGCTCATAGTCTGCCGCGGCTCGCTCACCGGTGTCGGTGAAACCAATCGTCACGCGGGAAGGGTGAACGGCTGGTTTATGCCGACGCGTCCGCTCGAGCAGTTTATCAAGGATTGGGCGCGCGCCGGCGGAATGCACCACGCGCTGCTCGTCTACGA
>JBAXZA010000012.1:0-13877 GCA_041670545.1 Eubacteriales bacterium
AGCGGATATTTCTTCTCGAGTGCAAATTCCATCAACGGGGGACGGCTCGCACCGCAGATCGTCTACTATATCTCCGCATACTGCGACCTTGTCAACCGCGGCGATATTTCGCTTGGCGACGAGATCAACGTCGCAGTGCCGACCGGCAACTTCGGCAATATTTTCGCGGCATACATAGCGAAGCAGATGGGACTTCCCGTTCACCGCTTCATATGCGCTTCAAACCGCAACAATATTCTGACCGATTTCTTTGAAACCGGAGTCTATGACCGCAACCGCGCGTTCCATACTACAATGTCGCCCTCGATGGATATACTCATTTCCTCCAACCTCGAGCGGCTTCTGTATCTCATCGGCGGCAGCGAACGCACCGCGGCTTATATGAGATCGCTTTCGGAAACCGGACGTTATACGGTGGACGACGATATCAAGCGCGAGCTTGATTATAATTTCACCGGCGCGTTCTGCGGAGAGAGCGACACGGCTCTGGTCATTCGCATGATGTACGAAAATTACAAATATCTCAGCGATACGCATACAGCCGTCGCGCTCAACTGCGCACTGCGCTACAACGCGATATCGGGCGATAAGCATAAAATGCTCGTCGCGTCGACGGCAAGCCCGTATAAATTCGCCTCGAGCGTTTACAGCGCCCTGACCGGCGATCATCTGCCGAGCGAATTCGACACCATTCGCGCACTCTCCGAGCTTACCGGAACGCCGATACCCGAGCCGCTCTGCGATATTGACAAACGCGCCGTCCGCTTCAAGGAAGTAATAAAGCCCTCCGATATGCTGGCAAAGGTAATGGAACTGACAAAGTAACATAAACAAAACGCACGATGTAAATAATCACATCGTGCGTTTATTTTTTATATGAAAAACAAAATTTGTACCGGCTGATAATTTCAGATGGTCATTACATGAATGGCGATGTTGAAATAAATAAGCACGACGCAGGTGTCGCATATTGTGGTGAGCATAGGCGACGCGCAGATAGCGGGGTCGAGCTTGATGCGCTTTGCGAGCATAGGGAGTATGCAGCCGAGCGATTTCGCGATAAGCACCGCCGCAATCAGCGTCAGATCCGTGACTATGACAAGCGACAGCGATTGTCCTAACGAATTATATTGTATGAGCACCCGCACCGTGTTGACCGCGACGAGCGCGATTCCGACGAGAGCGCCGATTCGTATCTCATGCCACCAGACGCGCATAAAATCCTTGAGCTTTATCTCATCCATAGCGAGTGCGCGGATAATCGTGGTAGAGGACTGTGAGCCGCAGTTGCCGCCTGTATCCATAAGCATCGGGATAAACGCGACAAGAGCCGGAACGGCGGCGAACGCCTGTTCGTAATTTGTGATGATAGCGCCGGTGAAGGTCGCCGAGAGCATGAGGACGAGCAGCCAGACGATACGTCCCTTGGCGTGCTTCCATACGCTCGTTTTGAAATAGCTGTCGTCGTTTGGACTCATCGCGTTCATGATCGCGAAGTCCTCCTCGGTCGCCTCGTGGATAACGTCGATAGCGTCGTCGACCGTGACGATGCCGACAAGCCGCGTTTCGGCGTCGACTATCGGAATAGCGAGCAGGCTGTATTTGGAGATGAGCTGCGCCACCTCCTCTTTGTTGTCATGCGTTCCGGAGTAGATGATATTCTGCTCCATTAGGTCGCCGATTATCTGATCGGCGTCGGAAAGCATTAGTGTTTTCGCGGTGATAACGCCGAGCAGACGGCGGTTTTCGTCGGTGACATAGCAGGTGTAGATGGTTTCCTTGTCGAGCGCGGTGCGCTTAATGCGTTTGAACGCGTCGGCGACGGTCATCGTCACCTTGAGATCGACGTATTCGATGGTCATGATGCTTCCGGCGCTGTCCTTGGGGTATTTCAGCACCTCGTTTATCATGCGCCGCATTTCGGGATCGGAATTTTTCAGTATACGTCTTATGACATTTGCCGGCATTTCTTCGATGATATCAACTGTATCGTCGAGGAAAAGCTGATCGAATACCTCCTTCAGCTCGAGGTCGGAAAACGCCTCGATGAGGAGCTGCTGGTTGTCGGGAGCCATCTCGACGAAGGTGTCCGCCGCAAGCTCCTTGGGAAGAAGTCTGAATATCAGAGGGAGAAGTTCTTTGGGAAAATCCTCCATCAGAGCCGCGATATCCGCCGCGTTCATATCGACGAGCAGAGCGCGCAGCTCCGAAAACTTGCGCTCGACAAGCAGTACGAGCGCTCTTTCTTTAGTCTGCACCATTGTACATTTCCTCCTATTGTTATTTTTGCGGCAAAGCGTCAATAATATTCACGCCGGGCAAGAATAATTCCGCAAGATTCGGAGCTGTTCACGCCATTATGATAATTAATGCTGCCGCTGCGCCGGGAAAATGGAGGTGATTGTACGGCACTGAAAACCGCTTTTCGTCGGAAAGGCTTATAAACGCGCCAAAACACGTCTAAAAGCCCTATTTCCGGCTCACATGAGCAAACGAAAATACGGCTCGGGTATCAATGTATAATGCTGCGGGAAAAATTTATCTGCGGCTTTCGATAAGCGCGTATGCGCCTATGAAAATCGCGGTGAAGGAATGGCGCAAGGGAACAGCCAGACCATCACCGACAGCGCCGCCCGCGGCACATTTACATCGTATGCCCTTTGTTGTGCCGCTACTACCGCCTGCGTCCATTCGTTTCACTCCTTTATTTGTGTATTTTAATAAGTATTAAGTACCGGCGAGTCCGCTGTGAGCGGGCATAACCGTACCTACCTATATTATATAACAAACAAGCCCGTTCTGTCAAGCGCAAATAAGCAGAAAATAAACGTTTTGCGCGGTGTCTTTATGGTCATTTTACGATTTTTTACGTCCGCTGTTGCCATGTGCGACGGAATATGTTATAATATACCTCATAAAAATATTTATTGAACGGAGAATGCGATTAATGTTCCGACTCGCGCGGTTTCTCAAAAATTATAAAAAACAGCTCGTTATAGGGCCGCTTTTCAAGCTGACCGAGGCTGTTTTCGAGCTTATTGTGCCGCTCTGCATGGCGGCTATCATCGATGTCGGCATAGGCGGCGGCGACACCGGCTACATATGGCGCATGGGCGGCATTATGGCTGCTCTCGCCGCCGTCGGGCTGTGCTGCGCACTTGTATGTCAGGTGTACGCTTCGGCGGCGTCGCAGGGCGTTGGAACGGAGCTTCGCACGGCGCTTTATGCGCATATCCTCACCCTTTCGGGCGCAGAAACCGACCGCTTGGGAGCGTCGTCGCGCGCGCAGCGAATGACTGGCGATATAAACGCCGTGCAGCTCGCCGTCGCGATGCTCATACGGCTTGTTATACGCGCACCCTTCCTCGCGATAGGCGCGGTCGTGATGGCATTTACCATCGATTCAAGGCTCGCGCTGATACTGCTCGCCGCCGTTCCGTTGATATCGCTCGTGCTGTATTTGATCATGTCGCGTTCGGTGCCGTTTTTTTCGGCGATACAGAAAAAACTCGATAAGATCGCGCTTATCACCCGCGAAAATCTTTCGGGCGCACGCGTTATCCGCGCGTTTTCCTCGGAGGAGCGCGAGGAACGCCGGTTTTCCGACTCCTGCGACGATCACGCCGCCACCGCGGTGCGCGTCGGACGGCTGTCTGCGCTGCTCAATCCAGTGACGTCGGTGATAATGAATCTCGGAATACTGCTGCTGCTGCGTCTGGGCGCTCTGCGCGTCGATTCCGGTTCGCTTACGCAGGGGCAGCTCATAGCGCTTGTAAATTACATGAACCAGATACTGCTCGCCCTCATCGTCATCGCCAATGTCGTTGTGATATTCACTAAGGCGTCGGCGAGCGCGGCGCGAATAAACGAGGTGTTCGACATTAAGCCGTCGGTCGTGCAGCCGTCAGAGCCGCTTGCGTTTGCCGATTCCGTCACGGCAGTGGAATTTGATAACGTCAGTTTCGGCTACGGCGGCGGTGACGTTCTGCGCGATATCAGCTTCACCGTAAATGCGGGCGAAAATATCGGCATTATCGGAGGAACAGGTTCGGGCAAATCGACGCTCGCCGCGCTCATCGAACGTTTTTATGATGTTTCGGGCGGCGCGGTGAGAGTGTTCGGAACCGATGTGCGTTCGCTTTCGTTTGATGCTCTGCGCGGCGCCATCGGACTTGTTCCGCAGAAGGCGGCGCTGATATCCGGAACTGTCGCCTCCAATCTGCAAATGGGAGCGCCGGAGGCGGACGACGAGCGTCTGCTCAGCGCACTGCATACGGCGCAGGCGGATTTCGTACTCGAAAAACCAGGTGCGCTTGAAAGCCGCGTCGAGCAGTACGGGCGGAATTTTTCGGGCGGTCAGCGTCAGCGTCTGACGATCGCCAGAGCGCTCGCGCAGCAGCCGCGCATACTGATACTTGACGACTCGGCGAGCGCTCTCGACGCCGCGACCGACGCGGCTCTGCGCTCCGCCATAGCGAGTGAGCTTGACGGCGTTACTGTCATAACGATATCGCAGCGGGTTTCTGGAATACGCCGGTGCGACCGCATATTCGTTATGGACGATGGCGCGCTCGCGGGTGTCGGAACGCACGCCGAATTATATAAAAACTGCGGTGTTTACCGCGAAATATGCCAGTCGCAGGGCGCGGGGGAGGAAAACGCATGAAAATCAAGGTCTTATCGCGGCTTATGCGTTATACAAAGCCCTATCTGCCGTATTTCGTCCTTTCGCTGCTGTGCTCCGCGCTCGCGGTGATATTCACGCTGTTCACCCAGGTGCTGGTCGGTCAGGCGGTGGACAATATCATCGGCGCGGGCGAGGTGAATTTCTCCGCGCTGCCGCCGATACTTATCAAATTTACGATATGCGTCGCCGGTTCCGCAGTAATGACGTGGACAAGCTCATATTTTAACAGCATCATCACCAGCCGCACGGTGCGCGATCTTCGTGTCCGCGTGTTCGCGAAGCTTCATCATATGCCGCTTTCGTATATCGATACAAATTCTCACGGCGGCATTGTCAACCGTGTTACCAATGATATCGATCTTGTGTCGGACGGTATGCTCAGCGCCTTCACGCAGTTTTTCACAGGTGCTGCGACCATAATCGGTACGCTGATATTCATGCTTCGCGCAAACGTCAGAATCGGGCTTGTCGTGATAATCCTGACTCCGCTGTCGCTGCTTGTCGCTTCGGTGATAGCTCGCGGTTCGTACAAATATTTCACGGCGCAGAGCGCGGCGCAGGCAGAGCTGCTCGGCTATATCGGCGAACAGTTTGAAAATCAGACGCTGATCGGAGCGCTGCGCGCAAACGGCAGATCGGCGGAGGATTTTGGAGAGATCAACGCGCGGCTCTACAAATGCGGTCTTTCCGCGCAGATTTATTCCGCGCTCGCCAATCCCTGCACCCGCTTTGTAAACGCCCTTGTCTACGCGGCGGTGGGGATATTAGGCTCGCTGACGGCTGTCGCTGGCGGCATAACGGTGGGCGGCGTTTCGATGTTCCTCACCTACGCCAATCAGTATACAAAGCCGTTTAACGAGATAAGCGGCATAGTCACGCAGCTCCAGAGCGCGCTCGCTTCGGCTCAGCGAGTGTTCGAGCTGCTCGATTCGCCCGACGAGCCGTCCGACGCGCCCGATGCTGTTTCGCTGTCGCCGGACGCCGTCTGCGGAGATATATCGGTTCGCGGCGTAGATTTTTCGTATACTCCCGATCGTCCGCTCATCGAAAATATGTCGCTTGACGCGCCGCGCGGAAGCCGAATTGCCATCGTCGGACCGACCGGCTGCGGCAAAACGACGCTCATCAATCTGTTTATGCGCTTCTACGACGTAACGGGCGGCTCGATAACGGTCGACGGTCATGATATCCGCTCGCTCACGCGTTCGTCCCTGCGCTCGCTTTACGGCATGGTGCTTCAGGATACATGGCTTGTCGCCGGAACGGTGCGGGAAAACATCGCATATGGCCGACCGGACGCGTCGCTGGAGGAGATCGAGGCGGCGGCAAAGGCGGCTCACGCGCACAGCTTTATAAAGCGTCTGCCGAACGGTTATGATACCCTTATCGGAGAGGGCAGCGGGTCGCTGTCGTCAGGTCAGCGTCAGCTTTTATGTATAGCGCGCGTGATGCTTCGTCCGTCGCCGATGCTTATACTCGACGAAGCGACATCGAGCATTGATACCCTGACCGAAATAAAGATACAGAAAGCGTTCGCCGCGATGATGGAGGGGCGCACGAGCTTTGTCGTCGCGCACCGGCTCTCCACCATTCGTGACGCCGATCTGATCCTCGTCATGCGCGAAGGTCACATCATAGAGCAGGGAAACCACGCCCGACTCATGGCGCAGGGCGGTTTTTATTCCTCGCTCTATAACTCCATGTCAAAAGCAGCCTTATGAGCAGCCTTTTAAAAAAGGCTGCGCGAAAACTTTTGTCAAAGGGGATACGGCGGACTTTTGAAAAAAGGCTGCGCGAAAACTTTTGTTGAAGGGGATACGGCGGTATTTTCGCATATAATAATGCGGATTTATCACTGTACGATAACAATTTATACAAAATTATTGAAATGTTCAACAAATTGGTTTATACTGACAACAATACTTTGTATATTAAGGATGCAATATGAACCATTATTTATATATTTTTCTCTGTTCGATGCTGCCTGTTATCGAGCTTCGCGGTTCGATACCGATGGGTTTCGCGTTCGGGCTTGACTGGGTGCCGGTGTTCATCATTTCGGTGATCGGAAATTTCCTTCCGGTGCCGTTCATACTGCTTTTTATCCGGAAGATCATCAAGTGGATGTCCGGAGTGCCGAAGCTTTCCAAAATCGCGCTGTGGATAGAGGATAAGGCTCACAAAAACAGCTCGAAGGTTCTCAAATACGCCTCGCTCGGACTGTTTTTATTCGTCGCCGTGCCGCTTCCCGGGACTGGCGCGTGGACGGGCGCTCTCATCGCCGCCATGCTCGATATGCGCATGAAGTATGCCCTGCCGTCGATATTAGGGGGCGTTCTCGCCGCCGGCATCATCGTTTCGGGCGTCGCCTACGGATTTTTAGGCTTTTTAAAGTTTTTGGTTGTATAAAACCGTTCGTCCGCGATTGTGCAAAACGCTGTATTTACGGCGGTGTTACCGCATCGATTCGGTGAAAATCGCGCAGCCTTCGCTATTGCAATATCGATTGCGGCGTGTTATAATATTCTTATAAAACATAATAATCCGATAAGGTCTTTGAGGCATGGTGAAATTCCATACCGGCGGTACAGTCCGCAAACGCGTCCTATGGCGCGCCGAGCAGTTGAAATCACTGCACCGACAGTGAAGCGTTCGCGCTTCTCCCGCATATTTTGCTGGAACAGTCTGGATGAGAAAAGATTTTATAAAACGTCTGATACCGTAATTTTCGGGATATCATTCCTTTTACAAAACTCTTTGACCCTATGCGGCGTATGCCGCGCATGGTCGGAGAGTTTTGTTTTATATCGCGGCGAAAAACGCCGACATTATAAAAAAGGAAGTATCTATTATGCAAACTCAGTCTGTAAAAACCCCCACGCGCCGCACGACGCCGGTGCGCGCCCTCACGGTTACCGCCATACTCGCGGCGGTTTCCACCGTACTTATGTTCCTCAGCTTCAATGTTCCGCTCATGCCGTCGTTTCTCAAATTTGACTTTTCCGAGCTGCCCGCGCTCATCGCGTCGTTCACCTTTGGCCCGATAAGCGGCGCGGCGGTCTGTCTGATCAAAAATCTTGTCAACCTGCCGATGTCCACCACGGGCGGCGTCGGCGAGCTTTCCAACTTCATATTAGGCGCGGCGTTCGTCGTCCCCGCCGGTATCATCTACCGCTGTAAAAAAACTCGCGGCGGAGCGCTCGTCGGCTCGCTCATCGGCGCGGCGGCGATGGCGGTCATAAGCGTATTCTCAAATTATTACGTCGTATATCCGATTTATACAAACTTTATGCCGATGGACGCTATAATAGGAATGTACGCGGCGATAAATCCGCACATCGAAAATCTCTGGCAGGCGCTGCTCATCTTCAATCTGCCCTTTACGTTTATAAAGGGACTTTGCAGCGTCGCAATAACCTTTGTAATTTATAAAAAGCTCTCGCCGGTGCTCAAGGGCAAACGCTGAGGGCTTTAGGAGGGGAAATGACTCAGAACGACCGCGTCGCCGATTTCATCAGACGCCGTGCCGCTGAATTCGCCGATGATATCGCGATATGCGCGCTTTACGGCTCATATGTAAACGGCACCTCAAATCGTCTTTCGGACGTCGACTGCTTTTTCATTCCGAAAACGCGGCGCGGCAATGATTTTGCCGCGGATTTCATAATCGGAGGTATAGGCTACGACATTTATCCGATAACATGGGAGCGTTTGGAAGCGATTGCGTCGCTTCGTGACCGTATGCTGCCATGTCTTTGCGATTCGGTGATAATATACGCGTCATGCGCCGCAGATCGTGAAAGGTTTCTCGACCTGCGCTGCGATGCACAGCGCGCTCTCGCGTCCCGGGATGTAAGAGAGGCGGCTGCACGCGCACGCTTTGACTTTGCGCGGAGTATCCTCGCGGCTCTCCCCTGCGTCAAAAACGTATCTGAGCTGTACAGCGCCGCCGCTGCTTTAGTATGCGAATGTGCGGACTGCGCGGCGGTTTATACGGGGAATTATTTCCGTTACGGCACAAAGCGGCAGTATGCGGAGCTGCACACCATCCCTGTTCCCGCCGCGCTGACGGCGCTGTACCACGATATTCTTTTATCTTCGGACGTCAACGTGTTACCAGCTCTCTGCCGCGATATATTTCGCGTCACGGCGGATTTCATCGGCGCGGACGCGTCGGTTCCGCCTGCCTCCGGGCTGAATACCGATTCGGGATCGTCAAAAACTCCTGATTACAATGGCATGGCACGCTTTTATGAGGAGGTCAGCTCGACCTTCAACAAGGTATATATAAGCGCAGAATCTGGCGATGTCATGCTGTGTATACTGTCGGCGGCGTCGCTTTGCTATGAGCTTGACGAGCTGTCGCGTGAAAACGGCGTCGTTTTGCCGTCGCTGCTCGAGAGGTGGAATCCCTGTGATACCGCTCCCGCCATTGAGGATATTAAAAACGCGGAAAAGGTTCTTGTTTCCGTCATTGAGTCGGGCGGCGGCGTGATTCACCGCTATGCGGATATGGACGAATTTGAGCGCGCGATGAGGATATAAGCCCCCTCTTAATAATGTGTAATTCGCCCGCGATATTTTTACACTTCGGTCACAGATGTGACAGAAAATAACGTATCAACCGTGATATAATGTAGTGCGTGACAATAAAAAGGCGGGGCGCAGACGCGTCCGCCCGATCAAAATACAGCGGAGCGGGCGACCGTTCCGGTGACACGGAGTGTTAATTATGAAAAATGTCGGTTATTACAACGGCAAAATCGCGCCTATCGAGGAAATTACTATCCCGATGAACGACCGCGTCGTTTATTTCGGCGACGGAGTTTATGACGCCGCGTTCGTGCGCAATTATAAAATATTCGCCGAGGGCGATCATCTTGACCGTTTTTACAACAGCTGCCGCCTGCTTGAGATCGATTTCACCATGCCGCGCGAGGAGCTTTCCGCTCTGCTTAATAAGCTGGTGTCGCTTCTTGACGGCGGTCAGGGAATCCTTTATTGGCAGACGACGCGCGGCACAGCTCCACGCAATCACGCGTTTCCCGATACCGCAAAGGTGCGCCCCAATCTGCTCGCGTATGTCAATCCCAAGCCCGATCCGGATTTCAAAACCAAGCTCGACGTCATTTCGGCAGATGATATCCGCTATGAAATGTGCAATATCAAAACGCTCAACCTCATACCCAACTGCATGGCGGCTTCCAAAGCCGAGCGCGCGGGCTGCGGCGAGGTCGTATTCCATCGCGGCGATGTTGTGACCGAGGGCTGTCATTCGAATATTTCGATCATAAAGGACGGACGCTTCATCACTCACCCGCTCGACCGCTTCATTCTCCCAGGCACTGTCCGCAAGCATATATTGGCGCTCTGCCGCGAATATGATATTCCGGTCGAGGAGCGTTATTATACTCTCGGCGAACTCAAAAACGCCGACGAGCTTTGCTATACCAGCGCGACGGCGCTGCTCCGCTCGGCAAAAACGCTCGACGGCTCTCCCATCGGCGGTAAAGCGCCCCAGCTGCTTGAAAAATTGCAGAACGGCTATTGGAACCGCATTTTAAACGAAATAAAATAATCGATGTAAAGCCGGCGCGGCACAATGGATTCGTTGTGCCGCGCCGGTTTTAGCGTGTCCGAACGTTATGATCGTTTTTTTGCGTTCATGTTGAACGCGTGGCTTGACATCGGCGGTTTTTTGTGCTATAATGAACATATGTCAATAACAAAGGAGATAAATATTATGAAAATAGCGGTTACATTTGAAAACGGAAACGTTTTTCAGCATTTTGGGCATACGGAATACTTTAAAATATATACGGTGACTGACGGCGCGGTAACGTCCTCTGAAATCCGAAGCACAAACGGCAGCGGTCATTCGGCGCTCGCAAAGTATCTCTCCGATTATGGCGTCGAAACGCTTATCTGCGGCGGTATAGGCGGATGCGCGATAACGGCGCTCTCCGAAGCTGGCATTAAGGTTTGCGGCGGTGTTTCCGGTTCGGCTGACGACGCCGTAGCAGCTCTCCTCGCCAAAACTCTCGTGTACGCATCAACCGCCAACTGCAATCACCACGATCACGATCATTCGTGCGGTGAGCACGAGGAGCACGAGGAGCACGAGGAACGCGGCTTTCTTGGAAGAAAGCCTGGCAAAGAACTTTAAACAGGATTTATATATATAATAAGCATCACCGTACAGTGTTAATTGTACGGTGATGCTTTATTTAATGCTATGCGTAACAGATAAATTAATCGAAAATAAGAGACCAACCCAGTATAAAGTTTTTGCCAGGCTTTTTCCAAAAAGCCGCGTACCCCCGTCTTACCCTCCGCTGCTTACATCTGGATAGCGCCGCGGGCATAGAGTATCCATTTGGAGCGGTCGCGCGGATCTATACCACGGTGAGGGGAGGCAGCGCCAAGCTCGGGGGCGACCTCGCGATAGCCATCGAAATCGGAGAAAAAGAGTGCGCGTCCGCCTGTAAACGACGCCAATTTCACCGGATAATCGAGCGACGCTGCGACCGGCAGTCTGCAATCGACGGTAAACGTGCCGCCGACAGCGACAGGCGTATCGAATTCGCCGCGCATCATTGTAATGTCGCTTATTACCTTGCCCATAGCGTTTTCGGGAGCGGATATGCGGACTCGGAGCATAGGCTCGAGCAGAATTGAGCCGCAGTTTGTTATCGTGTTCATCACCGCCATAGGTGTGGCGACGAAAAAATCGAGGGGGTGGGTGTGGATTGTATGATGTTCGCCGTCGACCAAGGTGCATTTGAAATCGGTCATTTCCCAGCCGAAAAGTCCCTGTGATATCGACTGCCAGAACGACGTTTCGTTGTGAGTTTGATATTTGTAGAACAGTTTGTTGTGTGGCACGTTTCCTCGGTCAAAGGTTACGCCGCAGCCGCGCGGCAACGGTTCGAATTTGAGCGTCAGAACAGCCCAGCAGGGTTTTGGCATTGTATAAGCCTCGCTGCCGAAGCCGGCGTTTTTCGGCGTTTCCTTATATATTACCGACGGCGGCGAGAAAACCGCGTCGATGTTATAGCGTTCGCGGAGCAGCGCCGTAATGATTTCAAGCTGAATTTTGCCGGTCAGATTGATGTTTATCTCGCGCTCGGTGGGTTCCCAGCGAAAGCCGAGCAGAGGTTCTTCCTCGTCAAGCTCGCGCAGAGCCGAAATGAGCGGCGTGAGCTTGTCGGGCGTTGGCGGTGCGACGCGAACGGTGAGGAATGGATTTGCGAGCCTGTATGAATCGCGGTTTTTCATGCGTTCGCTCACCTCGCCGATGATATCGCCCACGCGGATATCCGAAAGTCCGCAGAGCGCGGCGATATCACCCGCGCCTATGTGTCCGGTGTCGACATAGCGCGCGCCGTTGAAGCGTCGTATCTGCGTTATTTTTTCACCGCGGCCGCCTATAAGCTGTTCGCCGTGACCGCCGGTGCGGTGAAGCTCGCCCTCGGCTATGATATCGCGGTTTTTCAGCTCGCCGCCGAACATTCGGACATGCGCGACCTTGCCTATGTCGCTGTCATGCTCGAGCTTGAAAACAACGCCGGAAACGCCGCCGCCGATATTATCGCCGTCGCTGCCCGGCATGAGCGAGGTCACAGCGCCGAGCAGTTCGGCAATCCCGACGCCCATCGCCGCCGAGCCGCATAACACAGGCGTAAGCCTGCGCAGACGAGTATTTTCAGCAAGCGATGAAAGAATTTTCGCTCGCGTGGGAAGCTTTCCGTCGAGATAGAGCTGCGCGATATCGTCGTCAAAATCCGCAAGGGATTCGCAGAGCGCGGTGACATCAGCCGTTTCGCGCACGCTGCACGAACGTTCTCCTTCGTTCTGCGTATCGGTCAGCGGCACGGGACGCGCACCGAAATATCGCGTCAGGTCGGCGGTTATCGCGGCGGCATCGCTTCCCGCGCGGTCAATTTTATTTATGAACACAATAACCGGCAGATCGAGCCTGCCGGCGGCCCGCCAAAGGTTCTCGGTGTGCGACTGCACGCCCTCGACCGCCGATATGACCAATATTACGCCGTCGACGGCGGCGAGCGCGCGTTCCGCCTCACCCGCAAAATCGACGTGACCGGGCGTGTCGATGATGTTTATCACCGTGTCGCCGCAGGTGATGGAGGTCGACGCGGCGCGAACAGATATCCCGCGCTTTCGCTCGATGTCGAGCGAATCAGTCTGAGCGGTGCCGTCGTCGACGCTTCCGGGACGCCGTATAGCGCCAGCCGCGTACAATAACTGTTCGGTGAGCGTTGTTTTGCCCGCGTCGACGTGCGCTAATATCGCTATGTTTGTAATTTTCGACATATTTCAACTCCGTTTGGGGGATTATCATAACAGTAACTACATTATAACATAACCTTTGGCATGGCGCAAGGCGGAGAATAAAAAAACAGAGCGGAACTTTTTGCGTTCCGCTCTGTTTCTGCTTTATTATACTAAATTATATCTGTACAGAAGCTGCTCTATTAGGTAACCTCTGATTAATTCGCCGATGCGTTGAAATCAAGGGCGTTTAGCCCTTGTATTTCAACATTGGCATCGACGAATTACACATTATTCAGATGTTCCTTAGATACCGTTCTTTGAACGCTCCATGCGCTCGAGGTCGGTAAGGTTGAACTTAGCGACGTGACCGGGCAGAGGGAGAAGCTTTTCGTGAATGGCGTCGATGATTTCATCGGGATAGGGGAAGAACGCCTGCTCAAGCTCGTGAGCGGGTGTGATCCAGTTGCGCGAACCGAGGGCGATAGGCGGAGCGTCGAGGTAATCGAACGCAAACTCGGTGATGTTTGCCGCCATATCCTTCATGACAGAGTTTCTCTCGCACGCGTCGCCGACGATGAGGATTCTGCCGGTCTTCTTGACCGATTCGAGAACCTTTGAATAATCGAACGGAACGATCGAACGCGCGTCGATAACCTCGGCGGAAACGCCGTATTTCTCTTCGAGAATCTTAGCGGCGTCGAGAGCGCGGTAAAGCACTGCGCCGATGGTGAGAATGGTGACATCCTTACCCTGACGCTTGACGTCCGGCTCTCCCAGCTTGACTTCGTAATAGCCTTCCGGAACGCCCTCGGGCAGGAATTCCTCGCCCTTGTCGTAGATACGCTGCGACTCGAAGAACACGACAGGGTCTGTTCCCTCGAGAGCGCTGGTCATA
>JBAXZA010000013.1:0-13502 GCA_041670545.1 Eubacteriales bacterium
ACACCCGCTGATATAACGACCGCGCCGGAAACCGTCGTCACGACACCCGCCGATGTAACGACCGCGCCTGTGACCGAGGTCACAATACCAGCCGACGTGAAACCTATGCCCGACACGGACGGGCTTATACCCGAGAAAATCCGGCTGCTCATGCTCGAAACGCTTTTTTCGGGCGATCAGCTTTACCGCGCGATATATCAGAGCGGGCTGACAAACGATGAGATCGCCGCCGCGCTGACCCTCCTCTCACCTTCGCAGACCGCCGAGCTTAACCGCTTTGAGAACGATCAGCTAAAGAAAAATCTCGTCGCGGCGATGAGCGCCGAGCAGCTTTATACATATATAATGTCGCTCGAAGCCGCCGAACAGCTTTATTTGCGCACATATATCCTCACCGCCGAACAGTCCGCCGCGATTGACGCTTACGGTGCGGCGCTCGACGAGCAGCGGCGTCAGGACGAGCTTCGCGCATCGCTCGCCGCGATGGACGACGAAACGCTCGACGCCTATCTGATGTCGCTTGACCAGCTTACAAGGGATTTATACGAGAACACCTGTCTGAGCGCAGACCGCCTTGCGTCGCTCATCGCCTACCGCGCTGATATCGCTTACCGCGCGGAGGTGTCCGCCATGACGGTAAACGAGCTTTACGACGCGAAAGCGGCGCTCGGGGACGACGCCGAAGCGGTCGCATATCTGCTCGGCTGTGCCGGTGCTGAGCTTCGCGCGTCGCTTTCGCAGCTTGAAGCCTTTATCCAAATCACGCGTATGACGGAGCTTTCCAATGATGAGGAGCTTTCAAATTATATCGAAAACAGCGCGTCCGACGTCAAAAACGTTTATTACGGCGTGCTCAGCGGCACTCTGCTCAGCGCCGAGATCGAGCAGTGGCTCTGCGATATCGGAGTGACCGCGCAGCTTGAAGCTTTATCGGCGTCGTCCGCGCCGCTTCATAAATGGGTAAGCTCGCTGACGCCCGGTATGCGCGCGCTTGTGATATCGCGCTTGAGCGACGTACAGCGCAGTCTGTACGAGAGCTGGGATCCGCTCTCCGAATATCCTCCGGCAGAGGAATTCACGAATCCCGCGCCGATAATTGAAGCCGCAGACAGCGCTCGTGCGCTTTTGAGCGCGCTTGACAGACCAATCCTGTCAAGCCTTTATATTCCGGCGCTGCTCGCGCTTGCGCCGCCGGTGTCCTATGGCGGAGCTGTCGGTCAGACCGATAAATATTATAACGGCGCAGGAGATGAGGTTGGCGAAAACAGCGCCGATGTGGTGCTGAAAAAGGGCGTCCGCGGCTACAATGAGGAAACCGGCGAGGGAACGATAACCCTCGAAGCCTATGTCACCGGCTCGACGACCACCACCACCACTGAAAAGCCGACCGATATCGTGCTTGTGCTGGACGTATCCGGCAGTATGAAATACGATATGTCCGCCAATACAGGCAGTTCAAACGAGCGGCTCAACGCTCTCAAAACTGCGGTAAACGGATTTCTCGATAATATAGCAGAGAAAAACGCCTTGATAACAGACGCCGCAAAGCAGCACCGCGTATCCATTGTGACATTTTCCGGCGGCGCGCAATATGTATTCGGCGGTTCTGAATACAGCTATATTGATTCGGGAATCAAAAAAAATAAGAACGCATACGATTCGAACGAGCAATTATATGTAATGGATACCGATAATAAGTATTATCCTGTAACCATAGTAAGGACTGGAAGCTCCGGCAACCGGGTATATACATATACATACAACGGAAAAACCGTTACATCAGACGGCAGCTCAACTCCTCCGCCTGTGACCTTATATAAATTCGTTAATAATATTTCAGGAGCATTAGAAGCGATAGTATCAGACGGCACTTCGTCCGACAGCCTGACCACGGCGAAAAACGCGGTCGACGCGCTCACCGCAAGCGGCTCTACGCGTACCGACTACGGTATGCAGTACGCGTATGCTTCTCTGACAAACGCGGTGTCTACCGGATACGACAGAAACAAGGTAGTCATTCTGTTTACCGACGGAGTGCCGACCGAGAATAGCAGCTTCAACAAAACTGTTGCAAATTCCGCTGTATCATACGCAAACGATATGAAAAATTACGGCGCGGGCGTCTATTCGATAAGCATTGCAAACGGTTCGGGCTCGTCGATCGAATATAGTGACGAGCTGACGTTTGACGAAAATAACAATCTGAATTCCGGCAATGAAAACGTCGCGATGAACCGTTTTATGCAGTATGTATCCTCAAACTATGCCAAACGCACAGCGGCGCTCGGCGTTGAAACCTATACGGCGCGCAGTGCGGCGTCTGGCGATAAAACCGACCTTACCAAGGACAGCTATTATCTGACGACAAGCACGTCGGATGGATTATTAAACATATTTCAGCAGATCAGCAGCAGCATCAATACCTCGAATGTCGCGCTCAGCTCCGCGACGGCGCTCAGCGACTCGGTTTCGGATTATTTCACCTTCGCCGATGGCATCGCGGAAGGCGTTACAGTTTCAAAGGTCCCCAAAACGGCGGACGGCTGGGGAACTCCGGTGATAATTTATCAAAACGGAAGCGCTGTCGCAAACAGCGGAATATCGGTTGCGATTTCCGGCAAGACGATTAGCGTCCAAGGCTTTGATTACGCGGCGAATTATGTTTCGCAGACGCTGAAAAACAGCGGAGATTACGGTTATAAGCTTGTCGTCGCCTTCGGTATCGCCGCAGATAATAATTATACCGGTTTATATACCGACAACGGCATCGTTCCGACGAATAAACCCGACGCGGAAGCTCCCGCTCTGAGCGACGGAGGACTTGTCAAGCCAAACGGCAGCAAACCCACATGGGAATTCGGGCTTCCGACCGTAAATTTAGCCGCCTCCGGAACGATTACCGTCACAAAAACCGCAGACGACGCCGGCGCACAGCGCGAATTTATCTTCACTATCAAAAATTCCGACGGCGATACCGTCGCCCGGCTCACGCTGAACGCTGGCGAAACCAAAATCGTCAAGGGCTTGAAGCCCGGCATTTACACCGTGACCGAGGACGGCGAATGGTCGTGGAGATTTGAACAGGAGAGCTTCGGCGCGGTATATTCGGACGGCGGCAGTGCGGCGGCTGATATCAGCGTGCAAAAGGTAAATGTAAAGCGAAGCAAAAAAATAACGACTGACGTTACGATAACGAACAGCCTTAAAACCGATAAGTGGCTCGATTATGAAACCGGCTGGCAGAACCGCTTCGACGGCACAAATACCGTACCCGCTCAAATCCCGCAGACGCAGTCTTATACCGGCAAGGAAAACGATGGAGAAATATAAAACGACAGATGAAAATATTTAAGACAATATGGAATATTATAACGACGATATTTGTGGTCGCAGCCGCGGCTGCCGCCGTCCTGCTCGTCGGAGTAAGGATATTCGGACTGACGCCGTATACGGTGCTTTCCGGCTCGATGGAACCCACATACCATGTCGGCAGCCTTATATATGTAAGGAAAGTTCCGGCAGACGAAATCGCAGTCGGTGATCCGATAACCTTTGTGCTGAACGAGGAGCTTGTCGTCGCGACCCACCGTGTGATCGAGATCGACGCTCAGAACGAGCTTTTCCGTACCAAGGGAGATAACAACGAATCGCCCGACGCGTCGCCGGTCAGCTTCAAAAACGTTCTCGGAGTGCCGCAGTTCACGATACCATATCTCGGCTACCTTTCAAATTTCATCACGAAGCCCGTCGGCTGGATAAGCTGCGGCGCTGGAATAGTGATACTGCTCCTGATATCGTTCATACCCGATATTGTCGGCGGGGAAAAAGGCAAACGTAAACCGCGAGGCAGACGGCGTGAGATTTCATACCGTGACGGAGGAGATAAAAAATGATACGAAAAGCGAAACGGCACGCGCGCCGCGTGGGAACGATGAAAATCATCCTGCTCGCTCTTTCGGCGGTCATCATCGTAAGCTCGTGCATCGGCGGCACAGTCGCGTGGATATACGCCCACGACAACGTTACAAACAGCTTCACAACGGCGAAGGTCACGCATGAGCTGCATGAAACGATGGAGGAAAACGTCAAAGAGGACGTAAGCGTGAAAAACACCGGCAATATCGACACTTATATACGCGTCGCCCTCATTCCCGCGTGGACGGAGGACGGCTGTATCCGCGCCGATCTTGCGGTGGACGGCACATATGAGGTCGAATGGGGCGATACAGCCGACTGGCGAAAGGGCGGCGACGGCTATTATTATTACACAAAAGCCGTCGCGCCGGGCGAATTTACCACGATACTTATAAAATCCTGCAAACCGACGGCTGACGGGGAGCAATACGACGGCATGACCTTCACGCTGGACATAAACGTTCAGTCGATACAGGCGACGCCCGATTCTGCAGTCAGAGAAGCGTGGGGGCAAAATATCACCGCGTCAAACGGCACATTAACGGTCGCAGGCGGCGCGGATATCACAGCGGACACCGTATTCTGATTTCCCAAAGGTCGGGAAATGACATAAAATAACAAATATATTCAATTAAAAGGAGAACCGCAATGAAAAAGAAGATCACATTAATCATCACACTCGCGCTGACCGTTGTAATCATGGGAGCTATCGCGGCAAACACCACAGTCGCTTGGCTCACCGCAAACGACAAGGTCACAAACACCTTCACAGTCGGAGATATCAAAATCACGCTTGATGAAGCTCCTGTCGATACAACCGGCAAAAAAATCGCAGGCGACCGTGTCAAGACAAACGACTACAAGCTCATTCCCGGAAGCGCCTATGACAAGGATCCTACTGTAACGGTTAAGGCGCAGAGCGAAGAATGCTATGTGTTCGTAAAAATTGTCGACGAGCTTAACTCCTCCGTCGCTGTGCCGCAGGGCGAAACCGCCGCGTTCGTTACATATACTGTCGGCACAGACTGGACTGCCGTAACCCCCTCCGGCGTTACGGCGTATAAAGTATACAGATACAACACCACAATAAAGGAAGCTGCCGACAAGCAGCTCGTCGTGTTCGACGGCTTCACCGTCGCAGGCTGGGCTAAAAACGAGGATCTCCAAAAGGTCGCGCCGGTAGGGGAAACAAAGAAAAATATCGTTGTGACCGCATATGCTCATCAGAGCGCAAATCAGTCGCAGGATCAGGCGACTGCCGCCGCCGCCGCGTATTTCGCCGCAAACTGAACGTCAATAAATTAAAAATAATTATATTAAAGAGGTAACAGAAATGAGAAAGAAGTTAATCGTCCTCGCAGCAGCAGTTTTAGTAGTAGCCGTTTCCGCTGTCGCAACCTCTCTCGCGTATTTCACAAGCACGGCTGACGTCGCCAATACCTTCACCGTCGGAAACGTCGAAATAAAGCTCGACGAAGCTCCGGTTACAAAGACTGGCGACAAATGGACCGCGGACGAAAACGCAGACCGCGTGACCGCAAACGAATACAAGAAAATATATCCCGGCGCAGTCCTTCCCAAGGACCCGGTCGTGACCAACACCGGCAGCTATGACGCTTATGTCCGCGTAAAGGTTACCATCAACCAGGCGTCTGAATGGAAGAGCAGCATCGGTGCAAACGCTGATCTAACGTCGATATTCACGTTTGGCGATGATTTTGCCGCAACATGGAAGCTTGCCGAAACAGAGATCGACTCTGTGAAGAACACCGTTACATACACCTACAACTATATAAAGGACGAAGGAATTCTCAAGGGCGCTGTTGCAAATTCCGATGGAACGACAACTGAAGCCAACACCGGCGCACTCTTTACAAAGGTTACAGTTCCCGCTAAATTTGACAATAAGGAAATGGAAGCAATCGCTGATTTTAAGATCGATATCAAGGCTGAAGCTATCCAGACGGCAGGCTTTGACAGCCAGCTGGCGGCTTTTAACGCTCTTACCACGCAGCTCAGCGCCTAAAGCGTCTTTACAAAACTCAATAATCGGGGTATAATTAATTATGAAGAAGCAGGTATTTATACTGTCGCTCGCGCTTGTGCTGATAGCGGTCGCCGCGACGTCGACTCTCGCTTATTTTACGGCGAGCGATAAGGCGGACAACGTTATCACGATGGGTAAAATCGCTATCAAGATCAATGAAACGATGCTCGGCAAGGACGATAATGGAAATGAAACCGAGGTCGCATATGCCGATCCTGCCGACGTAATGCCCGGCACAAGGGTATCAAAAATCGTCCGCATTAAAAACGACGGCGGAGCTGACGCATGGATACGCGCCAAGGCAGAGCTTTCCTATGTCGACGCCGCCGATATCGAACAAAAGCTCGGAGCGGATAAGAAAGCCGATACAAGCTATATCCTTCCGCAGTTCAACACCGAGGTAAATGAAACCGGCTACTGGATCGAGGGCGGCGACGGATATTATTATTACAGCGTGCCTGTGAGCATGGATACGGAGAGCGCTCCGCTGTTTTCCGAGGTGAAAATGTCGCTCGATATGGGCAACGCATACATGAACTGCAAGCCGCAGGTCAGGATCATCGCCGAAGCGGTTCAGAGCGACAACAATCCGATACCCGAGGGCGGCAGCGTAACCGATATTCAGGGCTGGCCGATGCCTCAAGCACCCGCGGAAACAACAACCACAGAGCCGGCAAACACGCAGGCTGAGGTTGGTTAAACAGCCAGTTTATCTGTAAAATATTAAAACGGAGTGTAACGACATGAGGGTGAAAAAAACGATCAGACAAATATTCGCGCTCGCGCTTACAGCGGCTGTGCTTTGCTCACTGCTGTGTGTCCGCGCGTCGGCGGAGAACGTATCGGGCGATAACGTCAGCTCCGTGCGCTTTGAATATTCGGACAGCGCTCTCGCGAAATTCATTTTCGTGCCGGATACCACCGATTTGTTCACCGAATTCAAGGACGTTATGCCGGGCGGCGAGCTTACGCAGGAAATTGAAGTTCAGAACGGCTCAAAATATGCCGTCGAGATATTTCTCTCGGCAAAAGCGTATGACGAAGCCGACGAAACAGTCGCGGGGCTTCTCGGCAGGCTGTCGCTGTCGGTAAAAGACGGCGGCGGTAAGGTTTATTCGCAGGACAGCGCCGATACGCAGGGCGATCTCGCAAAACCCGTATCGCTCGGAAAATTTCCGGCGGGCGGCTCGGAGAAGCTCAGCGTTACGCTTAACGTGCCGATAACGGTCGGAAATGAGTTTCAGTCCGCGTCGAGCCATATCGTTTGGGTGTTCACCGTCGAAAAAACCGATCCCTACGATCCGCCGTATGTTCCTCCGACACCGCCGGTCATTCCGACACCTCCGGATATCCCAACGCCGCCGGACATTCCGACGCCCGATATTCCGATGCCCGATGTGCCGGAAATCCCCGATGCTCCGGAGATCGATATAGCCGAGCCGGACGTTCCGCTCGACGCACCCGATATCCCAGATGAAATGCCGGAGGACGCCGTCGATATCCTCGAGCCCGAAACGCCGCTCGGAGGAGTGCAGACGGGCGATCTCACGAATATATTGCTGTGGGGCGGACTTCTGCTGGTATTTATTGGGGTGATAATCGTTCTGCTCATTATCCGCCGCGCGAGCCTGCGCCGCTGACCGCTCATGAGCGTCCGATATACAAGAAAACCAAAAAACAGAGCGCGCCGCCGTCCTGCCGTCATTGTCTGCGATATACTTATCGCGGCGACGCTCGTCATGGCGGCTGCCGCCGTTTATAACATCGCCCTGCCGCTGCTGTCCTATAAGGCGTGCGACGATGCCAGCGCGGAGATCGCCGCGCTCGCGCTCACCCGCGTGACTCCCGAAAACGACGACGGCGCGGAGAACGGCGAAACGCTGGTTTCCGATGAAACCAGTGACGCTCAATCCTTCGCTGACACGCAGCAAGCCTCCGAACCGTTCGTCCTCAGCGCGGATTTCGAGCTGCTCGCGTCGATAAACACCGATATCAAAGCGTGGCTTATCAGCGGCGGCACGGTGATAAATTATCCGGTGCTTCAGACCTCGGATAACGAATATTATCTCACCCATATGTACAACCGTCGCAGGAATATGACCGGCTCGATATTTATTGACGCCGCGAATTCGCCTGATTTTTCCGACAGGCATACGGTTATTCACGGACACAATATGAAAAACGGTTCGATGTTCGCTTCGCTGACAAATTATGCGGACGAAGAATATTTCGCCGCACATAAGAGCCTGACGCTGCTGACGCCGGACGGAAGCTATACGCTGTATGTGTTCAGCGCGTATGTGACCGACGTGACGACCGGCGAAGCATATATGACGTCGTTCGCAAACGGCGTCAGCTTTGCGGCATATGCCGAGGAGCTGAAAGCTCGCTCGCTCATCAGCGCGGACGTCAGTGTTGGGGAAAATGACCGAATTGTGACCTTGTCCACTTGTATAAAAACCAACGGCGTGTCGGACGAACGCTTCGTCGTGCATACCGTGCTCAAAGAAAACTAAAAAACGGAGAAATCCATATTGCATATGGGTTTCTCCGTTTTTGTCACGATTTAGCCTATATTTCTCATTTTAAGCAGGACGGCTGCTTCACGTTCGACCGCGCCGTGGAAGCCGTTTTCGTTATCGACGACCGAATCGGCGAATTTGACAGACGGCAGAGAATATTCGCGTTCGCGATAGCGCACTGCCGCGAGATAATATTCGCCGATCTGCTCGATGGTTTGTCCCTTGAGTATCACGTTTCGCTTGATACGGCGGTAAATTCGCGTTTCGATAGACGCGGTGACGAAAATTTTATAATCGCACAGATTTCGTATCTGCTCGATGCAGAATATGAACGCGCCGTCGATAATAATGTAATCCGGATTTTCATCGATACAGCGGCGCAGCTCGGCAGCCGCCGCCTCGCCGTCGATCGAGGTTGGGTGGTTCCAGTCGGGATATTCCTTGCCGTCGAGCGGAGATATCATGCGCGGAAGCTCCTTTTTATAGAAACGGTCTGCCGGAAGATATTCCACGCGGACGCCCTTTTCGCGCAGAGCGGCGCAAAGCTGCTCGGATAAGGTTGATTTTCCGCTTGCGGACGCTCCCGAAACGCCGATCACAGTCGTTTTCATCAATATTTCCTCCGATATCTTTTCATTTGGCTGATTATAACACACTGTGCGTAAAATTTCAACAAAATTTTATATTTTGTGTTAAATTAACCGAAAAAGCGTAACACTTTTGCGCTATTTGCCGACAAAATGAAAGAAAATTCATAAAATCTCGATATTCTCTTTACAATTATGCGTAAGCGTGATATAATGATACGATTGAAATACATAACAAGCGGGAGGAAAAATCTTATAATGAACATTTTTTCCAAGCTCAACAGTATTCTCTTTCCTTATTCTTCGGAATATCCGAAGAACGGGGCGGGGAAAACTCTGGCGCTCGGCTTCCAGCACGCGTTCGCGATGTCCTGCGCGACGATTCTCGTTCCGATACTGACCGGACTGGACGTCGGCGTCGCACTCTGCATGGCGGGTATCGGCACACTGATTTTCCATATCTGCACCGGCGGACGTATGCCGACCTTCCTCGGAAGCTCCTTCGCCTTCATATCGGCGCTCTGCGGAATAATCGGCAACGACGCCTTCGGCGCTACAAAGGACGCGCAGATATCGGCGGCAATGGGCGGTATCATCACCGCGGGCTGCATTTATCTCGTAATCGCGCTGCTGATCAAAATTTTCGGCTCACGCTTTATGGATAAGCTGTTTCCACCCGTTGTGCGCGGCGTCGGCATCGCTATAATCGGTCTTAATCTGGCGTCCGCCGCGATAAACAATATCCAGTCGAACAACGGCTTCGAGCTGTTCTCCGCCGGCTATGCGTGGAGCTGGGGAATCGCTCTCCTGACCTGCATTACCGCGATCGTGCTTTCGAGCTACGGCAGGGGCATGGTCAAAATGTCCTCGATAGTCATCGCGCTCGCCGTCGGCTATATCGTGACGCTGATCGTCACCGTCACTGGAATCGCTCCCGCCGGACTTATGAACACCGGCGCGATCACGGCTCACAGCTGGATCGAGGTTCCTCATTTTGTTCTCCCGTCAATAAATCTTAAAGCGATCGGAATAATCGCGCCCATATCGATAGTCACCTGCGTCGAGCACGTTGGCGACGTTTACGCTAACGGCGCTGTCGTCGGCAAGGATTTCATCAAGAAACCCGGTCTGCACCGCACCATGCTCGGCGACGGTCTTGCAACTGTTGTCGCCGGCTGCTTCGGCGGTCCTGCGAATACAACCTATTCCGAGAATACCGCGGTTCTCGCCGCGACTGGCAACTATAATCCCGCGTCGCTGCGCGTCGCCGCTCTCGTTGCTATCGTAATCAGCTTCTTGGGCAAAGCGGTCGGAGTCGTCGAAACCGTTCCGAATTGCGTGCTCGGCGGCGCCTGCATAGTGCTGTACGGCATGATATCGTCGGTTGGTCTGCGCACCCTTGTCGAAAACCATGTCGATTTCACGAAGAACCGCAACCTCTGCATTGCGGCGGTAATGCTCGTCCTCTCGATGGGCGGCGCTGTTATCGGCGGTTCGGCGTTCAGCTTCAGCGGCATCGGTCTTGGCATTATCATCGGAATAGTCCTCAATCTCGTCCTGCCCGAGCATAAGCACGAGGGCGGCGACGACAAGGACACCGGGCTTATCGCTCACTCTGTCAACGAAGATGAGATAGTTGAGGAAAAGGAATAATCTGACCTCAAGCTCACAGAAAATAAAAAATCGCCGGTGTAAGCCGACGATTTTTTTGTTTTGCGCTGTGATTATCCGTTTATACAAGCTCCTCGCGTCCGGTCGCGATAGAACGCTCGAGCGCGTTCATAACGCGGACAGGGGTGATGAGCTGGGCGTTTGTGAGCGGGGAAACGCCGGTGCGAACCATTTCCGTGAAATGATCGACCTCGTATTTGTAAATATTATTGCAGGTTATGTCGCGGAAGAGATAGCCCTTGTCGCCGTATGCGGCGGCGGTGTACTGATTGTTGAAGTTGAGAATCACGTCGAGAGAATCGTAGCGGGCGACGGCGGTCAGATGCTCGCCCTTGACGAACGCTTTGACGCTTCTGACATCGTTTCCCGCGATTGCGAGCATCATTTCCACCATATGGCTGGAATAGAAATATATGCCGCCGTAGACGCTTGTCAAATCGACCGCAAAGGTGAGCATGAGCGAACGGAGCGCGCCTATCTTTCCGGCGTCGATATCGGCTTTTAGCGCCAAAAGCTCGTCGGAATATTTACAGCCCGAGCCGCCTGTGAGCGGTACGCCGTGTTCAGCCGCGGTTTCGATAAGCTCTATAGTGTCGGCGAGGTCGATTGTAAAAGGTTTGTCGATAAACGCCGGTTTGCCCGCCTTGATGAAGGGCAGGGCGAAAGCCTTATGATATTTGCCGTGACGCGCGGTGACCATAACGCAGTCGACGCTGTCCATCATAGCTTCTATCGAATCGGCGATGGAAACTTCGGGATGCTTTGCCGTGATGGCTTCGCTCGGCGCTCTCTCAAGCGCGTAAAGCGAGGTGACCTTAAAATCCGGATATGCGGTGTCCGGCGCGTTTATAAGGTCGCAGAAGGCGGCGGCGTGTGAGTTTTCAGTGCCGAGAATACCAACTCTGTACATTTATAATCCTCCTCAGCCGCAGATGCGCGAAAGCGGATTCTGACGGTGAGCTTCCTCGATGACAGCGATCTGCTGACGCACCTGTTTCGGGTTTATCGGCATTTCCTTGCCCTCTGTGAGATAATCGTATATCATTGTATAATAGCAGTTTACCGCGCTGTCAAACGCGCCGCTGTCCTTTGCCGACCATTTGTCGGTGTGCCACGGCAGAGCTTCGACGCAGTAGGAGGGAGTGCCGTCCGCCTTTGCAAGCGGCTCGGATATCAGCTTCTGCGCCGGCGCTTCTTCGGGTATATACCATTTCCAGTCGATATCGGTCATTGTGCCGCGAAGTCCGCCGCGTGTGCCGTGCAGCTTATATGTAAACGACGGATATGCGTCGCACGACGATATCGCGAGGTCGATAAGCGGCTTTTCCGGCGCGGTGAGGATCAGCTTGACATAATCCTCGGCGTCGCCGAAGGTGTTGGCTCTGTCCATACGGCAGAAAACCTGCGGCATTCCGTCGTACATATCAAGCAGATTGAGCGCTTGATCGAGCGGGTGAGGTCCTGTGTTGTAGAGATTGCCCCCGCTGAAGCTCTGGAGCGTCTGCCAGTCCCAGCGGCGCGCGTAGCCGCTGAAGGAGATATCTATCTCGACAAGCCGTCCGAGAACGCCCGAAGCGATTATCTCCTTTATTTTTCTGAAATAAGGTGTGAAGCGCGACTGCTGAAAAATATTGAACAATTTGACGTTCTTTGACGCGTCGATGAGCGAATCGACCTCCGCCGCCGTCCTTGCGCACGGTTTTTCGCTGATAACGCTCAGACCGTGAGCCATAAGCGCCATTGAAACGGCGTAATGCTGCTCGCTGGTGGTTGAATTGACGACGAAATCGATGTCGCCGCGTTCAAACAGCTTTGTGTAATCGTCATAAACCGCGCAATCAGCGCCGTATTCGGCTTTGGCGCGTTCGGCGCGTTCCGGAATACGTTCGGCGACCGCGGCGACCTTAAAGCGTCCGCCGTTGAGATCGGAGCGCAGAAAAGCGCCGTGGATATCGCGTCCGCTGCGTCCCTGCCCGATTATAGCAACGTTATATTGCTTCATTTTGCACACTTCCTTTCAATTAAGCGGTGCGGACATAATTCGCCCCGCTGGATATGCCTAAAGTATAGCAGACATAATGTTAACAATGCAAGTACAAAATATTAATAAAGCTTGAGCTGCAAAGCGGCATCGGATACGCGTGATAAAGCGGGGAGTGCGGTTGCTTTTAAACTATCTGGAAAATATAAAATTTAAGATAATCGGTTTCGGGAACGCCCCAAACGATCGGGTGATCGGAGGACTGCTGACGAAGCTCGACCTGACGCAGCTCGACGGCGGCGTCAGCGGCGGCAGAACGAAGCATTTTGACGAACAGCTCGGTTTCCATAAAATGTGAGCAGGAGCAGGTGGCGAGATAGCCGCCGCGCGGCAGCAGCTTCATAGCGCGGTAATTGATCTCCTTGTAGCCGCGAGTCGCGCTGTCGATGGTCTTGCGCGATTTTGTGAACGCCGGAGGATCGAGAATGATGAAATCGAAATCCTGTGAGTGTGCATCTTCCATTTTATGGAGCATATCAAACACATTATCGCAGCGGAAATCGATTTTGCCGTCCATACCGTTGAGAGCGGCGTTCTCCGCGGCGATGTTGAGCGCGTCCTGAGAAATATCGGCGGCGCAGACGCTTGCAGCGCAGCCCGCGACTGCGTTCAGAGCGAACGAGCCGGTATGAGTGAAGCAGTCGAGCACACGTTTGCCGCGGCAGAGCCGCGCGATCTCGGCGCGGTTGTATTTCTGATCGAGTAAATATCCGGTTTTC
>JBAXZA010000014.1:0-13394 GCA_041670545.1 Eubacteriales bacterium
CCGCTCCCCTATAACGAGCAGCAGCTCGCGTATGAGCTTGCAGGCGACGGCGGTGGAAGAGCCGGAAGCGTCATAGGGGGGCGATAATTCGACGACGTCGGCGGCGACGATGTTGAGCGCACTCAGCTTTAGTATGGCGGCGAGCAGCTCCGCAAAGGTCACGCCGCCCGCTTCCGGCGTTCCGGTGCCGGGCATTACCGACGGGTCGAGAATATCGAGGTCGAGCGTGAAATACACCGGATAGCCTTTGAGCGCGGCTACCATATCGTCAAAGCCGTCCAAATTGAATTTTGTGAGGTGATTATGCTTCTCGGCAAACTGAAATTCATTCTTTTCGCCCGAACGTATGCCGAACTGCCAGATTCTGCCGTCGCCCGTGATATCGTGGCAGCGGCGTATCACAGTCGCGTGCGACAATGTCGCGCCGAGATAAGCTTCGCGCAGGTCGGTGTGAGCGTCGAGATGAATTATTCTCAGCTCCGGATAATGTCTGAGCGCCGCGCGAACCGCTCCGAGGGTGACGAGATGCTCGCCGCCTATCATAAACGGACGTTTACCGTCGGCTATGATTTTTTCCGCGCGTCCCTCGATTGCGCCGAGCGCCAGATTGGTGTCGCCAAAGCAAAGCTCGAGGTCGCCAGAGTCGAATATTTTTCTGTCCTCAAGGTCTTTATCCTGATACGGACTGTATGTTTCAAGTCCCCACGAATCTCCGCGTATGGAGCGCGGCGCGAAGCGTGTGCCGGGGCGAAACGAGGTGGTGCTGTCGAACGGCGCACCGAACAATACCGTTTCGCTCTCCTCATAGGACGCGCCGCAGCCTATGAATGTATCGATATTCGGCAAAAGCGGCTGGGAATTTACACTGCTGCGATTCAATTTATCCCCTCCTCGATATTTTCGAGCATTTCCTGAACATAATTTGGCAGGGCGAACGCTCCCGCGTGAAGCTGCGGGTTGTAATAGCGCGTTTTGATGCCGTAGGCTCTCCAGCGCGCGAAATTCGCGTCGGCTGTCGGATGATATTTCTTTGAAGCGAAGCCGAACAGCCAATGCCCCGACGGATAGGTCGGAATGTGCGCCTGATACACGCGCGAGATGGGGAAGGACGTTATTATCCGCTTGTGTGCGCGCTGCATGGCGACGGCGTCGGCGGCGTAGAAGGGGCTTTCGTGCTGATTGACCATAATTCCGTCGCCGCGCAGCGCCTTTACGCAGCTGCCGTAAAATTCCTTTGTAAAAAGTCCCTCGCCCGGCCCGAACGGGTCTGTCGAATCGACAATGATAACGTCGTAGGCGTTCTCGAATTTGCGTACATATTTCAGTCCGTCGTCGATTTTGATATGAACGCGCTCATCGTCGAGCGAACAGGTGGTCTGCGGCAGAAATTCGCGGCAGACCGCTATCACGCGCTCGTCGATTTCCACCATATCGATGTGCGAAACGACATCCGAGGGATAGCGGCAAAGCTCGCGTATAACGCCGCCGTCGCCCGCGCCGATAACGAGAACGCGGTTGGGGTGAGCATGCACCGCGAGCGGAACGTGAACTATCATCTCGTGATAGATAAATTCGTCCTTTTCGGTGAGCATCATGTATCCGTCGAGCGTGAGAAAGCGTCCGAATTCGGGCGATTCAAAGACGTCGATACGCTGAAAATCGCTTTTGCCGCTGTACAGCTGACGGTCGACCTTGATCGAGAATTTCACATTATCGGTGTGCATTTCGGAATACCAAAGCTCCATTATATAAAACTCCATTCATCTTTGCGGTCATGCGGGCAAATATGCCAGCTATGCAAGAATGTTTATCCGCTCAGTCTAATATGTCGGTCATGCCAGAACGTTTATCCGTTCCGCCTTAGGATCCTCTGTGCCGGTGAGCGAGCAGCCCTTTTCCTTGGCGTATTTGATATAATCGATAATATCGCGCGTTATTACCTCGCCCGGCGCTAAAATCGGTATGCCCGGAGGATAGCACATGACAAATTCGGTCGCGACGCGTCCGGCGCTGTCCTCGAGCGCAAGCGAACGTTTGGCGGCGTAGAAAGCGTCCTGCGGCGACATTGTGACGCTCGGCGATATGTACTCGGTTTTCATCATGCCGACGGCGGAGCGTTTATACAGCCGGTGAATCTCCGAAAGTGCGCCGAGCAGACGTTCAACGTCGCGGCTTCGGTCGCCGACCGACAGGTAGCATAAAATGTTCGACAAATCGCCAAATTCCACCTGTATGTCGTATTCATCTCGCAGAATATCGTATACCTCGATGCCGGCAAGCCCTACGCCGATGGTATTGACCGACAGCTTGGTCATATCGAAATCGAATATGCTGTCGCCGTTGCAAATTTCGCGCGAGAAGGCGTTGTAGTCGCCGATATCGTTTATTTCTCCCCGCGCGTAGTCGGCAAGCTCGGTGGTGCGGGCGAAGATATCGCGTCCGTGCAGCGCGAGATTGCGCCGCGAAATGTCAAGGCTGACCATGAGCAGATAGGACGCGCTCGTCGTCTGCGTGAGGTTTATCACCTGCGAAACATAGTCGGCGTTGACGGCGGCGGAGGTGAGCAGAAACGAGCTTTGCGTCAGCGAGCCGCCCGATTTGTGCATCGATACCGCCGCCATATCCGCGCCCGCCGCCATGCCCGAGACCGGCATATTGTCGCCGAAATAGAAATGTGTGCCGTGCGCTTCGTCGACAAGCACCTTCATATGCCGCGAATGAGCGAGCGCCACGATCGAGCGCAGGTCGGAGCATACGCCGTAATAGGTGGGGTTGTTGACGAGTATCGCCTTTGCGTCGGGATTTTCGGCGATGGCGCGCTCAAAATCGGCGTGTGCCATGCCGAGCGATATTCCAAGCTCGTTGTCGGTCGAGGGATTGACGTATACCGGCACCGCGCCGCACAGTATGAGAGAATTTATCGCCGAGCGGTGGACGTTGCGCGGCAGAATGATCTTGTCGCCGCGCTTGCAGCAGGAGAGTATCATCGCCTGAACCGCGCTCGTCGTGCCGCCGACCATGAAGAAGGCGTGCGCAGCGCCGAACGCGTCGGCGGCGATGTCCTCGGCAAATTTTATTACCGATACCGGATGGCACAGGTTGTCAAGCGGCTTCATTGAGTTGACGTCTACCGATAAGCATTTTTCACCTAAAAATTCGGTGAGCGCGGGATTTCCGCGCCCCCGCTTGTGTCCCGGTACGTCAAACGGTACAAGCCGGTTTCCGCGCATATCCGACAGCGCTTCAGCAATCGGAGCGCGCGCTTGAAAATCTAAATTCATGATATATCCTTTCGGGGAGAGGGCGCTGCTGCGTCACACATCCCTTAGATATGTAGGCGTAAATTGATGCTACACCATAGGCTTTACGGCGTCGGCGTATGAATTAACGCCGTATATTTATTGCATAAGTTTACGTATACGAATCCGAAAGGACGGACAACCTACGGTTTTCCGCCCTCTCGGGCTCTCTCGTTTTCCCTTGGACGCGAGGGCGCTTATCGTGGGTTGCGCGGACTCCCGCGTTTTGCATACGCGAGGGGGTGAAGTTCTCGTTAATGCCGCTGATTATGTATTTGCGTTTGAGGTGTACCGCGCGTTTTTATTTGTTTATTTACGGGTCGGGGCTTGACGTTCGACTTATGGCAACATTAA
Organism: Eubacteriales bacterium; assembly: GCA_041670545.1. GTDB lineage: Bacteria > Bacillota > Clostridia > Oscillospirales > CAG-272 > JBAXZA01. The sequence continues at coordinate 3,654 of JBAXZA010000014.1, forward strand.
TGTTCGCAATGTGCGAACGCCGCACAAACGCCGTATGCGGCACAATCGAGCGAAGCGAGCCCGCGTGCGGCTTACCTCACCCGATCCGTAGGGAAAATGCGGCATTAACGAGTACCTCACCCGACTCGCGCACGAGAAACGCGTGCGCCGCACATCGCTGCGCGTCCAAGCGGGGAACGGGGAGTCTGAGGGGTGAGGGGCGCCGCCGCGTCCCCCATCCCTCAGGTTCGTTATCGTAAACATAATCATCAAACATTCAAAAATAACAATTATCGACTAAGGTTATCGAACACGTCTATTATTCGAGCAAAATTTGATAAATCCACGCTGTCCATATAATCCGTATCAGAATATATTGCTTCCCGTGAATATTTCTATCATTTCACGCCGCAGACTGTTCGATATGTCCAGCCGCGTTTTCGGGGGAAGCTCGTAGACGTCGGTGTTGAACAGATAATTTTTCAAATCGACCTCTTTTATCAGCATTTTGGTGTGGAATATGTTCGACTGATAAACATTTATGTCGATGGCGTCGTAGCGGCGGAGCGTCTGCTCGTCGATGTAATCCTGTATCGAGGTGATTTTGTGGTCGAGGAACACCTTTTTGCCGCTGACGTCGCGCGTGAAGCCACGAACGCGGTAATCCATCGTGATGATATCGGAATCGAAGCTGCCGATGAGATAATCGAGGGTGGCAAGCGGCGTTATTTCGCCGCAGGTCGCGACGTCGATATCGACGCGGAAGGTGGCGATGAACGTTTCCGGGTGAAATTCCGGATAGGTGTGGACGGTGACGTGACTCTTGTCCAGATGCGCGACGACCGTTTCGCCCTGCGGCACCATCGTCTGTTCGGCGATGAGAAAGGTGACGGACGCGCCCTGCGGGTCATAATCCTGCTTCGATATATTGAGTACCCGTGCGCCTATCATTTCTGTGACCTCGGTGAGGATCATGGTAAGGCGCTCGGAATTGTACTGCTCGTCGATATAGCTGATGTAATCCTGCTGTTCGCGCTGCGATTTTGCGTAACACACATCGTAAATATTGAAGCTGAGCGATTTTGTGAGATTATTGAAGCCGTACAGCTTTATCTTGCCGTTTTCCATGGCGCTGTCCCATTCCTTAATTTTAGTAATAAGTAAAAAAATGAAAAAAGCTCGGGCGACGACGCGTCCGAGCTTGTATAAAACGATATTTTTCGACCGTGTTCCGCGATATCCGCGAAAAAAACCTTTGCGGCAGGTACAAATAACCCGCTTTATGGGTTTATGACACGAGATCAGAGTCACGGCGGAGTTTTACCCCATCGCCGGATAGCTGCCGCGCCGATAAAATGCGTCGCGGTATAAAATCCGAGCGTCGTGGTGAGCGTCCGCATAAAGCAAAAATACTTTAACCACTCTTATTGATCGTTTCACAAGTGCGGTATGCCGTCGGCATACACCGGTTCTAAAGTAACCAACTTATAAAATTTGGACTCTTTCCCAAATTAACAGAGTATGCGAAAGGTAAAACTCAGCGCATCGGTGTTATGAGGTAGTCCAATCAATAATGCGGCATAAAAAAGCCGCTAAATCGGCCGCGGGCGATGTTTGTCGCCGGCGTCTGACCCGGCTGTCCGTCCGCCGTTTCTCGCAGTATTCCGGCAGTATGCCAGTATGCCGCTTAGGTCAAAATATTTTCGCCAGCCGCGCTCACAGGAGAACACGGCGTTTGTTTAAAACGCCTGATTGGCGTTTTATAGGCATTTAAAGCAAATCCGATACCGCACTGCGATATCAAATATATTATACTATAAGGCTCGCCTTTTGTCAATGATTATTTTTATGTGGTATACTGCTCGTGAGTGCGTCGGCTCACATTATGCGCATACTGTAAATATTTTTTTATCAATCGTTAAAATATAAATCAGCTGAGCATAATTTTAATATAATAGCATTGACTTTATATAAACAAGATGGTATAATATGGCTGACGACAATTCACCAAAACAAGGGGACATCTGAATAATGTGTAATCCGTCGGCGAATTAACCAGAGGTTCCCAAGGATAAATAAAGGAGCGAATAATAATGAGAGTAAGAGTAAGTCTTGACACAGTCGCGGATATCAACGAATTTGTCGGCGCGGTAACGAAGGTAGACGCCAACGTCACCCTGACCGATAAGGACAGAAACTTCATTGTCAACGGCAAATCGCTGCTCGGCGCTATGTATACCGCCGAATGGGAGCAGATATGGTGCGAATCCGACAAGGATATTTATTCGCACATTCAAAAATTCGTAATGCTCGAATCCTGACGGAAAACCTTTTTGCCGTCATTTTGACGGCGCGTTCCGCGGATTTAGCGGGAAGGATATTTCATGTTTAACCATTCATCCGAAAAGGAGATAGTGTACGGCCGGGAGGTCTGCACGAGATAAGCTCCGCGCATACCTCCCGGAAAACGATTTCACATAAATTTCGTTTTCGGAGGGTATTAACCTTGTACAGTAAATATAAAGAAAAGCATAATCTTATCGACCGTGACGAACAAAGCGGTTTTGTATGCAAAAACTGCGGCTGGCACGTTAATCCCGTGACCGACGGCGGCGCGCACCGCAACCATTGCCCAAACTGCCTATGCTCAAAGCACGTCGACGAAACCCCCGGCGACCGCGCGTGCGAATGCGGCGGGCTGATGGAGCCTATCGGCGTGTGGGTACGTCGCGGCGGAGAATGGGCGATCATTCACCGCTGCCGTATCTGCGGCGCGCTCAGCTCCAACCGTATTGCGAGCGACGATAACCCGGTCAAGCTGATGTCGATAGCGCTCAAACCCCTCGCCTGTCCGCCCTTCCCCCTCGAAACGCTCGGGGACGGGGAGAATCAATGATATATATATCCATATTATGTTAAACGGAAGAATGTTAACGTATAATATTTTATAGTATGGGGGTTTATCATGAAAAAATCTAAAGTTTCATTTCCCATCATAATAGCAATTATTATGGTTGTTTTACTTTCATTATCGGTATTTGCAGTTAATTCTAATGGTATTATCGGTACAATAGACCATGTAGATGAGCAGGAACAGCCGCTTAACCTTTATACGGACCATTTTATAGCACGCATAGAGGATTATCCGGAATGTGAAAATATACAAGACCTAAAAGAATATATTGAAAGTAATTTAAGCATAAGCGAACTTGAGATTATTGACGATTCGGCAGTAGAGTTAAGGCTATCAGTTGGCGAATCAACAAGCAAAATTCATGTTTTCAGCTTAGTAAGCAGCGGCAATCTATTAAAATTTTCAAGACATATAGGTACTGGTGCTATATATGATTATTATCATGTATATGCGGTTTATAAATGTCTGTATCATGATGATTGCAATAATATCGTAGATACAGGTGAGTATGTATCAAATGTCTGCCCCGGAAGCAGCTGCCAATATAATTAAACGGTAAAAAACAACGGACGGAGATATTTCCGTCCGTTGTTTTTTGTTCGTCTGCCGCTTTTATTACGTCCGATGCAGAATATTGCGCACCCTGCCGCAGATGAAATACGCCGGTATACACAGAAAAAACCATAAAAGGCTGTACAGCGGGCATATCTGACCGCAGATGTTGTACGGCACGCCGGAATAGTCCCAGACGTGCCAGCCGAGCGCGCGGTTGACAAGCATTCCGACCGTGAATTCGCTCGCCGTTATCACCGCCGCGCCGCGCAGACATTTGCGCCACATGGCGAGGGTGGGGTGCGCCGCCGAAATATAATATATCGCGCCGAAGCAGAAGCCGCCGGTGAGCGCCATGCTCCAGTGCGTGTAGCCGCGCCACATTATCTCAAGCAGGCTGTATACAGTGCCGCCGATAGCGAAAACCGCGCCGTATTCGCGCGTTTTATATAAAAACCGCATATGTGCTTCTCCCGATTAAAAACTGTCCGGCGTTCGCCGTCTGGTTTTTAGGATTGACACATACGCGGTTTTTTATACGCGGAGCGAAAAATCAGTCCGCTTTATCTTCCTTTGGCTTTTTCGTCTTGAAAATGTTCTGCATTACGACGACGCATATAAAAATAATACCAATTATAATAAATATTCCCAGCATTCCCCAGAGCATAACCCAGAGCGATGCGATAAAATTCTCAAGCATATGTTTGTCCTCCTCAGTGTACGAGCGTCATGATAAGTCCGCCAGCGATGACCGACGCTATCTGACCGCCGACGTTGACCCCCGCCGCCTGCATAAGCAGGAAGTTTGTCGGGTCCTCCTTGAGCGCCATCTTATGGACGACGCGCGACGACATCGGGAACGCCGAGATTCCCGCTGCGCCTATCATCGGATTGATTTTCTTTTTGGAGAACAAATTGAGCAGCTTGGCGAACATGACTCCGCCTATGGTATCGAAAACGAACGCGACAAGACCGAGCGCGAGTATCATGAGCGTTTGTATCTGCAAAAATTCGCTCGCTTCCATGCGGACTGCAATGGTCAGACCGAGCAGTATGGTGACGAGATTTGCAAGCACGCTCTGCGCGGTATCGGAAAGTCCGCGCAGCACGCCGCATTCGCGGATGAGGTTGCCGAACATCAGAAATCCGACGAGCGGTGCGGACTGCGGTGCGAAAAGTCCCGCAATCACCGATATCGCTATCGGGAACAGTATCTTGACCGTCTGCGAAACCTCGTGTCCCTCATAATCCATGCGGATAAGGCGTTCCTTTTTGGTGGTGATGAGCTTTATTACCGGCGGCTGTATTATCGGCACGAGCGCCATGTACGAATATGCCGCGACGGTTATAGCGCCGAAATATTTGCTGCCGAAGAAATCGGCTACTACAATCGAGGTGGGGCCGTCCGCCGCGCCTATTATCGATATCGACGCCGCGTCGGTGAGCGAGAAGCCCATGAGCGTCGCCATGCTGAGCGTGAAGAATATGCCGAACTGCGCCGCCGCTCCGAAAAGCAGCAGCTTGGGGTTTGAAAGCAGCGGGCCGAAGTCTATCATCGCGCCTATGCCGATGAAAAGCAGCAGCGGGAAAAGCTCGTTTGAAATTCCCGCCTTGAACAGCGTTCCGAGCGGACCTTCGCCGATAAAGGTATTGGCGGGGAGGTTGCAGAGTATCGCGCCGAAGCCTATCGGAAGCAGCAGTGTCGGTTCCATGTCCTTTTTGATGGCAAGCCAGATCAGCACTCCGCCTATTATCCACATGACGATCTGCTGCCATGTGATATTTGAAAAATTGGCAAACAAACTACCCATGATTTTTTCGTCCTCATTCCTTTGTTGCATGATTTTTATATAAGGAACATCTGAATAATGTGTAATTCGTCGACGCCAATGTTGAAATACAAGGGCTAAACGCCCTTGATTTCAACGCATCGTCGAATTAATCAGAGGTTCCATAACGCTTATTCGTGTTTACAGTCCGATGGAGTAGAGCCTCAGATCCCACGCCGGCATATAGCGCGGACGCCGCAGATACAGCCGCCGTCCTCCGCCGGTAAGCTCCGAGAGCAGCTGCGAAAGCTCCCACAAATCGCGTGTGCGGTGATAGAGCGAGAGCGCGATATCCGGCGAGCAGCGCTCTATCGTCCGCGCACAGCCGCAAAGCGCTTCGCGCTCCGCTCCCTCGACGTCAAGCTTGAGAAGATCGCAGGGGACGCCGAGCGAATCGAGCGAACGGGCGCTGACCTCGCGTATGCGCGGCTTTGCACCGGTAATATCATCGCCGCGCGTCGTCTTTGCATTTGTACCATCGCACGCATTATCGCCGCCGATGTGCGAATTTCGCCCGCCCCGGCTGTCGAAGTGCAGAGTCGTATCGCACGACCACGCGGCGGCGTTTATGGCGCGGAGCGTTATGCCCGATGGGGCGATTTCGTCCGAATATGCTTTTAGCTTGCGGAAGGTGCGCTCGTCCGGCTCAAACGCGGTTATCTGCGCGATATTTTCGCAGTGCGAGATGATATCGCGCGCGCTGTCGCCTGTGTATGCCCCGAGGTCGGCGGCGGCGCGGTAACGTTTTGTACGCATAAGCGACCAGATATCGCCGGCGCTGTCCTCGCTGGTGTCAAGATACTGTATATCGCCCGACAGCTTGAAATTTATCACGCCGCCAAGCACCTCGCGCGAACGTTCGTCGCAAAGGCTTTCGCGCAGAGCGTCCAAAGCGTCCGCGTGAAGCAGGAGCTGCTCGTGCGTGAAAAATTGCGCACCGCCGTCGCAGATCACGTCTACGTCCGGAATGTAGGTTTCGCGCAGCGCCGCGATACGCCGGACGTTTGCGATAATGTCGTCGAGGGCGCTCGCAAAGCACACGAGGACGATGAAATCACCGCACCGGCGGCACACCTCATCATAGGTAAGCACCTCCATGCCGTGAAAGATCTTGCCCGGACGGTAAAAAGCGTCGGACGCGAACACAAAATCGGGGGCGCGGCCTATCGCCTCGAGCGCCGCTATGACCTTGTCCGCGCCGTCGCCCATACCGTAGAGGGCGATGGGCTTGTCCGCCGTGCGCAGCCGTCCGGCGAGCGAAAAAGTCGTTGCTTCCATTAATTGTCAAGCTCCGCGATATTAGCAAGATCGAAGAAGCGCGCGGCGTTGTTATCGAGTATATCCCCGCGTTCCTCCTCTGTAAGCTCGATTTTCATAAAAAGTGAGATATAATCGCGCAGATTGTACACCGGATAATCCGTGCCGAACATAACGCGTTCCGCGCCGCATTTATGTATCAGCGAAGCCGCCGTCTGAGGAGTTATCGCCCATAGGGTGCTTGATATATCGTACCATACGTTGGGATTGCCGTAGATGTAGCGCTCCGCTTCTTCCCATGCCTTGTAGCCGCCCATATGAGCCGCCACGACGCGCAGAGAGGGGAAGCGCGACAGAATATGCGCGAGCTTTTTCGGCTCGGAATAACGGTACTGCGGGCGATTGTCGCCCATATGGAGAAACAGCGTCATGCCGCGCTCCTCCATAAGCGCGCACAGCCGGAGCATACGCGGATCGTCGATATCGACGCGCTGTATGTCTGGGTGGATTTTGACGCCGCGCAGTCCCATTTCAAGACAGCGGTCAAGCTCGGCGGCGAAATCTGGATAATCCTGGTGCATTCCGGCGTAGCCGACCGTTTCAAAGCCGCGCGAGCGCGATATTTTTGCGAGCGACGCTATGCTGTCGTTGACCTTCTGCACCTGCGTGGCGTTTGTGGCGACGGAGAACAGCATGAAGCCGGCGACGCCGCAGTCCTTTGCCTGCGACTCAAGGTCGGAGTAGGTACCCTTGCCCCAAACCTTGAAATCGTAGAACTGACCGAGGTTTTCGCAGGCTTTGCCGGATATTTTTTCGGGATAGGTATGAGTATGCGCGTCGAATATTTTGTACATTAGGACATCTTTTCTTTCATATATGGTTTATGTCACACAAAAAAATGTGAAGTAGGGAAATGTAAGAAGCACAATGCTCGGCAGGGGGTTAGGGGCGGTCTCCCGCCCCCAATGTAACCCTCAGTCCTCCGACCTCTCAGCTGACGAATTCGGCATAGATGGCGCGAAGTGCCTTTTCGAAATCGGATTCGTTTATGCCGATGATGATGTTAAGCTCGGAGGAGCCCTGATCTATCATTCGGATATTGACGTCGCCGTTCGCTATCGCGTTAAAGACGCGCGCCGCCGTACCCTTGACGCTGCGCATACCGCGTCCGACGACGGCGACGAGCGCGACTCCGTCCTCGATAGCTACGCTGTCGGGATCGACTTCCGCGCACAGCTCGTCGATGATCTTCTCGCGGCGTCCCTCAAGGGCGGCGGTCGAGAGGATAACGCTCATGGTATCGATGCCGGAGGGCAGATGCTCGAACGATATCTCATGATGCTCGAGTACCTCGAGCACGCGGCGTCCGAAGCCAAGCTCGCTGTTCATCATATCCTTTTCGATGGAAAGCACCGAAAAGCCGCGTTTTCCGGCGATTCCGGTAACGACCTGATCGTCGGCGATATCCGCTTCGGAAACTATCATCGTTCCGGGATCGGAGGGGGAATTGGTATTGCGGATATTTATCGGAATTCCGGCGAAACGTACCGGGAATATCGATTCCTCGTGCAGCACGCCCGCGCCCATATATGAAAGCTCGCGCAGCTCGCGGTAGGTGATTACGCCGATCGCGCGCGGATTGTCGACTATTCGCGGGTCTGCCATGAGAAAGCCTGAAACGTCCGTCCAGTTTTCGTACAGATCGCAGTTTGCGGCGCGGGCGACTATCGAACCGGTGATATCCGAGCCGCCGCGCGAAAAGGTTTTGATGGTGTCGTTAGGCATTGAGCCGTAAAAGCCCGGAACGACGGCGGTTTTATGTTCACGCAGCACCGAGCCTAAGATATTATTTGTGCGTTCGGCGTCGAAGCTGCCGTTGTCGGTGAAAAATATTACGTCGGCGGCGTCAATGAAGTCGTAGCCGAGGTATTTCGCCATGATCAGTCCGTTCAGATATTCGCCGCGGCTTGCGGCGTAATCGCGTCCCGCCTTATGAATGAAAGCGCGTTTGATGTGTGAAAATTCCTCCTCGAGCGAATAATCCATGCTCAGTCCCGCGATGATGCCGCGGTAGCGGCTCGCGATCTTATCGAATAGCTCCTCGATATTTTCGCCCTTGCTCGCCATATCGTAGCAGCGGTAGAGCATATCCGTGACCTTGTCGTCGGTTTTGGAGCGCTTTCCGGGTGCGCTCGGCACTACATAACGGCGCGACTGCTCCGCGTGGACGATGCCGGCGGCTTTTTTGAACTGCTCGGCGTCCGCGAGCGAGCTTCCGCCGAATTTTACAACCTTGATCTGATCAGCCAATGTTAAAACACCTTTCAGTATAGAAATATTGATGCGGCGTCGCCGCGCTTCATACAGCTTTTGCGCCAAAAATAATCATTTAACCGTATATATGCAGGTTTTATGCCAGAAATAATCATTTCATTGTATATATACAATTTTTATGCCAGAAATAATCATTCCATCTCACATATGCAGTTTTTTTATGCCTTAAATATCATTCCCTCGTCCTCGATATAGCTCTTGACGGCGCGGGCGGCGCAGCCGACGTCGGAAACCTCGCTTATCTGCCGGTCGACCTTGATATCGGTGGTTACACGGTCGCCCAGCCACAGAGTGCGTATGCGCTCCGGCTCGACCGTCGTGCCAAGCACCTCGATATCGTGCGCGGTAAGCTCCGCGGCGGTGACGAGCAGTATCATTCCGGCGTCGAGCATGATGTTCGACACCTCGCCCAGCCGTCTGATATGCTCATCGTGCGCCGGAACCTCTCCGGTGGTCTTGATATCGGCGACGACGCCGTAAAGCACGTTGCCGATGCCGAGGAAGTAAACGCTGCGTCCCATATCGAACAGCATACGCTCGACGCGGCGCGCGATATCCTTCTTGCCCACGGCGCGGTTTCCGGTGATGATTATCATCGCGGCGCGCTGAGAATAGCGGGCGGCGCGTTCGGCGGGCGTTATCGCGCTGCCCTCCCATTTGAGGTTGCGGCGCATGACAAGCTCGCGCGTGTCGCTCATATTATCGGCGATTTCTGCGGTGACTATTCCGCCGCCGGCTATCTCGTAGCCGTCGACTATGACGAAACGCGACGATGATGCTTCCTCTGAGCTGAGATCATAGGCGATGGGCTTCTGAGCGGTGATGATCACCTCGGCGACGTCGTGCCTCTCGATGCTGTCTTTTTTCGAGCCGGCG
>JBAXZA010000015.1:0-13377 GCA_041670545.1 Eubacteriales bacterium
CCCCCAACGTATCCTACCAACGTATTCTGACAGATTCAGCCGATAACGGTATCGGTATAATAGTAGAACGCGCCCGGCTCGGTGTTCTTATTTGTAGCAAGCGGCGCGAACATGAAGTATGCGTCCGCTCCGGTGACCGTCACTTTAATCTTATGCTCGCCCCTGTAAAGCGGAAGAATAGGCGCCTGCTGACCGGGGCAGCGATGGAACGCCGGCATATAGGTATCGACCGGCGCACTGTCGATAATAACGTTTCCGTCAAGCTCAACCTTAACAGCGCTCGTTGAAGCGAACATCAGACGGCATTCGCGATCGCTGAGATTGCGAAGCGTCGTTTCGGCTGTATGAGCGATATCGCGCGAATCAAAATGCAGCTCGCCGCCGTCTATATAACGCTCGACGCCGTCGCATATCCATTTTGCTGCGCGCAGAACGGTGAACGGTGCGCGGTAATCCGCCCACAGATTGCCGTCGTTTATGCGGCGGACGACGAGCGACGGACGGAACGCGCGTCCGCACGGCGCTCCGGAGGTGATATCAAGCTCTCCGGCGCGGATAACGAATCGTGCGCTGACGCTCTGAGCGCGTTCGGCGGTGATGATCTGCCGCTTTGACGGAGTAAAGGCGGCGCCGCCGTCGATATATGCTTCAAACGTCCATTTTGCGTTGGAATTGTTGACGAATTTAACGTCCACCGTGAAATCCGAATACGGAACGGCGCAGACTCCGTCCGGATAGCTGATATCGGCGTAGATATTGTTGTTTTTGGACGCTCCATCGGGGAAAACGAAGCGCTGATAATCGAAGCTGCATTCCTCGTCGGCGGTCATTTTGAAACGTCCCTCGTCGGAAAGCGCGAGCATATCGCCAAGCCGTATTGTGCGTTCGGTAAGCTCGGCAAGGTCGGCGGGCGCGTCAAAACCGCGTACAGCGGCGCTCACCGTGATGCGCTGACCTATCGGTGCGGACCATTTTTCGGGAATATAGCTTCTGCCGTAGAGTATTCCGTAGAGCGCGCCGAGGGTCGCGCCGGTACAGTCGGTATCGTAGCCTAAATTCACGGCTTTGAGTATGCCGTCGCCGAAATCGTCGCCATAAAGCAGTCCGACCATGGTGAACGCGATGTTCTGCGGCGCGTCGGTGAAGTTGGAGCGTCCGTGCGCGGCAAGAATCTTATCGCGCATAGCGAGATAGGAAACGCCCTCTCGATACCAGCGGAGCATATCGGTGAGCGCGGCATAGGTGCGGCTTGCGGACGGAACATACGCGAGCGCGTCGGAGATGAGCGCCGCCGCGTCGTCATGCGAACGAACGTCGCGTTCATACGCCATCGCCTCGAGCGCGGCATAGAACATTTCACCGTAGAGTCCCTCGCCTCCCGCGTGGTCGACGACGGCGTCCTGCCATGCAAAATACGCGGCGAGCGCGGGACGTCCGTGTGCAAGCGCCGCCCAAAGCTCGCTGCGTATCGGGCTGCCCATGCAGTTTGTGAAGGGATTATCATATTTGCCGGAGAACGGGGGGCGCAGACCAAGTCTGAGCGCCGTCGCGCCGTAGCCATATTCGTCATACGGGAAATAAACGTGCTCCGTCCACTCGCGTCCAAGCTCGGCGCAGGTCAGATTGATACCGTACTGCTCGACAGCGTGCAGATTGACGAGCTGGAGATCGAGATCATCGTTAGGCAGCGGATCGCCCGTTTCGGAAAGACGCGGGAAGAACGTGAGATTCATAAGCTCCTTGCGTCCCTCGACAGGCTCGCCGAGCGTACCGCCGATATTTTTACCGAGCCAGCAGGCGTAGATTTTATCGTATAAAGTCGCTTTGTCCATTATTATACCCCCATTATTTATTAAATCGTTACAAATTATACACTATTATCGCCGTGCTGTCAAGAGCGCCAATTGCAGGAAGCCATACACACGGCTGATGTACGGAAGCCTCGGATAATGTTGTTACGAAAATCGGCATTGATTTAACAAAGGTCTGTAAATATTTCATTTCAACCCTGCACATAAAAACAATCCTCCGACCATTTTAATGGGTTAGTGTCAATATATTCCCATATTTTTTGATATTCCTGTTCGTTGCGGATAATATGATCATAAAATCTATATTGCCATATTTTTCGTCCTATTACACCATCGTTTTTGTTTGCTGTTTTCGTAGATAATGATTTAACAGCGCAAATAATATCCCCAACCGTAGGGCAAGGGCTCTGCTCTTGCCGTCCCACGCACAAAACCGATTGCCTGCGCAAAACCAATATCATATGAACATGGTTTGGCATAATTACATATTTATCGATATGGATTCCGCTGAAATGTGTATCAATATTTTCAATCTCCTGTTTTACATCATTTCCGGATTTCGATAGACGGCAAGAGCAGAGCCCTTGCCCTACAATAATGTCGCCCAATAAACATTCACGATTTTGTGTGCATATCGTTATAAAATACGCACCGTTTTGGCTATAATCATAGCCCTCTAATCTTATCCTTTTCCGCTTGGGTAAATCCATTTTATCACCATCTGTCTATATTCGCAAATAATATCCCCACCGTAGGGCAAGGGCTCTGCTCTTGCTGTCCCACGCACAAAACCGATTGCCTGCGCAAAACCAATATCATATGAACATGGTTTGGCATAATTACATATTTATCGATATGGATTCCGCTGAAATGTGTATCAATATTTTCGATCTCCTGTTTTGCATCATTTCCGGGTTTTGATAGACGGCAAGAGCAGAGCCCTTGCCCTACAATAATGTTGCCCAATAAACATTCACGATTTTGTGTGCATATCGTTATAAAATACGCACCGTTTTGGCTATAATCATAGCCCTTTACACTTCTCCTTTTCCGCTTGGGTAAATCCATTTTATCACCATCTGTCTATATTCGCAAATAATATCCCCACCGTAGGGCAAGGGCTCTGTTCTTGCCGTTCCACGCACAAAACCGCTTGCCTGCGCAAAACCAATATCATGTGAACATGGTTCGGCATAATTACATATTTATCGATATGGATTCCGCTGAAATGTGTATCAATATTTTCGATTTCCTGTTTTGCATCATTTCCGGATTTCGATAGACGGCAAGAGCAGAGCCCTTGCCCTACATAATTGTAAACCCTTGATTTTTTTATTTAAGAAAACCGTAGGACTATAAATCCTACGGTAAAATTTTTTATTTGACTGCGGCAATTACTTGAAGCTTTTTGTTACTGCGCGACCGCTTCCTGGAAGGTTTCTACCATTTTATCGAGCTTTTTCTGCGAGGCGGTTTCCATCTTTGAATAGAGCGATACGAATTTGTTCTGATTGGATTCGAGCGACGTGTAGAATGTACCCTTCATCAGTATCGTTCCGAGCGACGAATCATATGCGAGCGCGAAGCCCTGACTGATGTTGTCATGGATGATATCTATCATCTGCGCGCTCTCGTCGTCGCGGGTATATTTGACCTTGAGAGCGGTCTCATAGTAGGCTGGAATAACAGTCTCCTGTGTTTCGCGGCAGAGAGCCTCGGTAACGGCGCTGATCATCTCAAGCTTGGACGTAGTTACCGGAATTACGCCTACCTGCGTGGTGTCATGAACGCTCGTCACATAGTTTTCCTGCTGCTCGTCGAGCTTAGGATAAGGCACGATGCCTATTTCATCTTCCATCGAACGGAAATATTCGAGCGAACCGAGCCGCTGATAGCCGATAAACAGCGCCTTGCCGTTCATAAACGCGGTTTCTGCGTCCTGATTTTCATAATAAACGCCGTCGCTGTAAAATAGAGTGAGCAGCTTATCGAGCAGCTTTATAGATTTCTCGTTGTTGACGGCAATGGAGGGAATACCGTCCTCGTCGCGTGTTATGAAGCCGGGATCTCCGCTCATTATCATAGGAATCGAAGGACCCCATATTTGCAGTGTGACAAAGCCGTATTGGTCGTCGACATCACGCTGGCTGTCGCCGTTGAGGTCGGCGTAACCGGCGTTTATATAATTCATGAATTCATCATAGGTCCATTTTCCGTCAAGTATGGTCGAATAAAGCTCGGAAGAATCAAGTCCGAGGTTGGTCATCAGATCCTTATTAAAGATAAGACCGTGCGCGGTGCGCAGAACATCGATGAAAAAGTCGCCGGCAAGGATATATGCGCTGTCGTTGCCGATGGTCATATCCTCCATGAAGTCGCGCATCCAGTATTTCTGATCGAAATCAAAATATTTGCCGCCCATGGCGTTCTGGAACATACCCTGGAGCGTCAGCTCGGCGAGCGGATAGAGGTCGTCGATGATGAGGTCGAACGCGTCGTCGCCGGAATTTATGTATTTCGCGATATCAGATGAAACTTTATCGTAATTTTTCTCGCTCTGAATGAATTCGAGCTTGACATTCAGCTTCTCCTCGACGGTACGGTTGCGCGCGTAGGCGGAATCGTTGACGAGATCGCCGGTTTCCTCCTCCGGTCCCTCGACCAGATAGTTTGAGTTGCCCATGGCGCTCAGATTGAAGGTATTGACGTAAATACGCATAGTTTCGCCGCCGAGGTCGACTCCGGCGAGGGCGTCGGGTTCGGTGGTTTCTGCGGCGGTAGTATCGCCTGCGGCTGCCGCCGTCGTCGCGGCGGGGGTATTACCCGAATCAGAACCGCAGGAAGCAAGCATACCTGCCGTAAGCATTGCGCAGAGCAGGAGAGCGGTTATTCGTTTGATATTTTTATTCATTATTATCACCTTTATATGGAATATGTGTGTATGGGGGAAAAATCGTGAAAAGAGAAACAAAAAGCTCCGTGAACGATGTCATCGGAGCTTTTTGTCCTGTTATATTTAACGGGGGATACGCTCCGTCCCGCTTAAACTCACATAGATGAGTGTCCGTTTATATCCAGCGGTAGGAATACGCTCCATCCGGTCAATATTGCTTAGTGATTCTTCTTGGTAACAACGATTGCAGCTGCTGCCGCGAGGGTAGCGAGAGCCGCGAAAGCGACTACTGCATCGGAAGTCTGAGCTGCTGCTACGGGAGCTGCGGTATCTGCTGCTGCATCGGCAGCGGGAGCTTCGGTAACTGCTGTGTCGTCAGCAGCGGGAGCTTCGGTGACTGCTGCATCGTCGGTAGCGATATCAACTGCTGCAACGAGGTTAAGAGTCAGAGCGTAAGAACCAACAGAGAAATCAGCAACGTCGCCGTCAGGAAGAACGGTTTTGAATGCGTTGGTAGTAGCGCCGCCGTCGTCACGGTCGAGCAGGCAGATTGTTGCTGTGAAGGTGAAGCCTTCAGCGGGAGTGTCGAACTGGGTGTCGAGAACGTTGATCTCAGACCACGGAATAAGAAGCTCCATCTGCCAGCCGTCAGCGGTCTGCTTGCCCTTGCCGGTGCATTTATCGGTAATCAGACCATCCTGATAGTTGTGGCGCTGAACTTCAACGTTGCCGGTATCGGTAACGCCCATGGATAAGAATATACCCTGCTGATCGTCAGCGATCATGCCGTTGGGGTTAAGAGCGATCTGGAAGCAGTCAAGGCTGTAGGGCGAGCTGCCGTCGGTGGTGAGGTTAACGTCGGTGTCGACAACCTTAGCGCCGCAGTAAAGACCCTGAGCGTCCCAGTAGTAGTAGAAAGTGACCTGGTCAGCGATATCGCCTGCCCATGCCTGGCAGTTGGTGGAGTCCATAACTATGTAGTTATCGCGGTTCCACTCGGCGTTGTCGATCTCACCGTCGATGGTAGGAGTGCCCTCCGGTACGTCGATTGCAGTTCTGTCAGCAGCGAAGCAGCTGAGAGAAAGGATAGCGCTCATAGCGAGTGCAAGGAAAGTAAAGCCAAACTTTTTCATTTTGATTTTCTCCTTTTGATATTTCTTTGTTTTTTTATGCGGACTCTAAAACGTTTCGCATTGTTGCGCACAGAGATCTCTGTGGCTTCTATAAACAATAATTATAATATCACACATTCTAATTATTGTCAATAGGTACACTGACATTTTTTCATCATTTGTATTACTTATTATGATTATTTGTACGCTTTATGTTAATATTTGCGGCTGCATAGTTAATATTATCATAATATATAACACAAATAACAGCGTCCGGAGATCTCCCGCGTGTGTTATAGCTCGAGCAGAGCCTGCGCCGCGCTCAATATTCCGATTTTCCCGCTTTCGTAGGTCACGCCGCCCTGCATGAACGCCGTATAAGGCGCGCGCAGAGGTCCGTCCGCCGAAAGCTCGATTGAAGCGCCCTGCGTGAACGTTCCCGCCGCCATTATAACCTTATCTGAATAGCCGGGCATTTCCCACGGCTCGGGCGTGACATACGCGTCGATCGGCGAGCCGCTCTGGATTCCGCGGCAGAACGCGCACAGCTTTTCGGGCGCGCCCAGCTTCACCGTCTGAATGATGTCGTAGCGCTCGTCTGTATAGAGCGGCTCGACATCGCAGCCGAGCGCGGCGAAAACATACGCCGCGAACGCCGCCGTTTTGAGCGCCTGCGCGACAGTATGCGGCGCCATGAAAAATCCGCGCAGCATATTCTTTGTGTTTCCGAGCGACGCGCCGCATTCCAGACCGACGCCGACCGTAGTCAGCCGGTAGCTCGCAAGCTCGACCGCGCGCGCGCTTCCGGCGATATAGCCGCCGCTCTCGGCGACTCCTCCGCCGGGATTTTTAATGAGCGAACCGACGATGATGTCGGCGTTCGGCTCGCGCGTTTCAACAAATTCGCCGTAGCAGTTGTCGACCACCACATAAGCGCCGCAGCACCTGCGCACACGAGCCGTTATCGCGTCGATTTCATCGGCAGAAAGCGTTCTGCGGTTCATATAACCCTTTGAACGCTGAATATAGACGATTTTTATGTTATCATGAGCCTTTATCGCACCCTCGACCGCGTCAAGGTAAGCTTCACCCTCGCCAAGCGGTATTTCGGCGTATTTTACTCCAAAATCGCGCAGCGAACCGTCGCATTTGCCGTCGTCGGATATACCGACGACCTTGTCGAGCGTGTCATACGGCTTTCCGGTGACCGAAAGCATGGTGTCGCCGGGACGGAGCAGACCGTAGAGCGCCGTAGCTATCGCCTGCGTGCCGTTCACTATCGAATGGCGGGCGAACGCGGCTTCACAGCCGAACACACGGGCGTAGATTTTATCGAGGGCGTCGCGCCCCTTGTCGTCGTAGCCGTAGCCGGTCGTGCCGTCGAACATTGTGGCGTCCACGCGGAATTCGCGAAAGGCGTCCATCACCCGCGAGGTATTCGCAAAGGCTATATCGTCTATTTTTTTATATCTCTGCGCGAGAGCTTCCTCCGCCTGCGCCGCGATTTTCATCAGTTTATCGCAGAATATCATTACAGTTTTATTCCGTTCTAATTTATTTAACATGAGTTCGACGTGCAGGTACGCGGCTTTTATATGGCGCATAGTGATGTGGTTTTCGCGAACTTGCGCCGCCTAATCAAGGTTTCTGCCCTGAATCGGCAGCTGGTTTTTTAGGCTGATAATAATTTCGTCGAACTCACGTTATTTATGTGTTATTTAAATAACCTATTACAGCTCAATGCCGTTCTCTATGATTTTGACTGTGAGTTCCGACGCCGCTTCGACGTCGCGCATATCGAGCGTTTCGACCGCCGAATGGATATAGCGCGTCGGTATCGAGATGCAGCCCGCGACCGTTCCCGCGCCCGCCGCCTGCATAGTGGAGGTATCAGTGCCGCCGTATTCGAGCAGCTCGAGCTGATACGCGATTCCGCCGTCCTTTGCCATTGCGCACAGAGCGTCGACAAGGCGGGCGTCGCATATGACCGATGAATCCTTGACCTTTATCGCCGCGCCGTCGCCCAATTTGACCGCCATGGGGCGCGAGCCGACCGCGTCGCCTGTTCCGGTAACGTCATACGCTATGGCGATATCGGGGGCGATGCCGAACGCCGCCGTGCGTGCGCCGCGGCAGCCGACCTCCTCCTGCACCGTGAATGTGAAATAAACGTCGTTCGGACATTTGGACATATGCGCCGCCGCGTCGATAAGCACCGCGCAGCCGATTCTGTCGTCAAACGGTCTGCCGGCGTAGCGTTTGCCGCAAAGACGGTCAAGCTCGGGGACTATCGAAGCCGCGTCGCCTATTTTTACCTTTTTTTCGGCTTCCTTCTTATTTTTTGCGCCTATGTCGATGACAAATTTCTGCGCGCTGAAATCGTTCGCCGCGACGCCCTGCTCGGGAACGATAACGCCGCGCGTGCCGTTTTCGAACATAACTCGGCTGTATGCCGCCGCCGTCCACGATATACCGCCGATATTTGAAACGCGGACAAAGCCGTTATCGTCGATAAAGGTCGCCATGAAGCCTATTTCGTCCATATGCGCGGCGAGCATGATCTTTTTTCTGTTCTCCGCCGAGCCTTTTTTATATGCGATAAGGTTGCCGAGCGCGTCGATCTTCGTTTCGTCGGCATAGGGGGCGATGAGTTCGCGCAGTGTGTCCGCGATTTTCTGCTCGCGTCCGGATATTCCGGGTGTTTTGAGTACCTTTTTGATTATTTCGGTCATAATATTTCTCCCACGGCGTTGCCGTAATATAATAATGTAGAGAATTTTATATTTGTATGTTTATAATTTTCACTATTTCACAGCGAATTATGTTAAATCGCCTGTAAAACAATACAGCATATCCCAGTTTAATGTTTTCGCAGGCTTCTCCCGCGCTTATTTCATTCGCAGACGGCGCGGACGAGAGCCGCTATCGCGGTATAGTCGCGGGTATCGGCGACGGTCGATGCGGTATGGAGATAGCGTGTCGGAGCGGAGAGCGCGAGGGTTTTCACGCCCGCGCGGCTGCGATGGATAGCGCCGGCGTCATTGCCGCCCGACACGAATTTTTTGACCTGCACCGCGATCGAGCGTTTTTCGGCAAGCTCAAGCGCCCATGTCACAAAGCCGTGGTCATAAACGGTAGCGCGGTCGACGAGCGATATAACGCCGCCCGCTCCAAGCTCCGCGACTCTGCCCTCGGGCGGTACGTCGGCAATATCGGCGACGGCGGTCGATTCGAGTATCAGCGCGTAATCGGGCTTGATCTCAAACGCGGCGGTATTCGCGCCGGATATTCCGACCTCCTCGCGAACCGTAAAGGCGAAATAGGTATCATATTTCGGCTTTTTGCCCTCGCGTACGAAAGCCGTTATCGTATCGAGCATAACGGCGCAGCCCAGACGGTCGTCTATCGCCTTGCCCTTCATCTTATTTTCGCCCATCAGATAAAAATCGCTTATAAACGTGCCGTAATCGCCTATCGAAACGCTGTGGCGCGCCATATCGCCGTCGTCCGCGCCTATGTCGATGTACATACCATCGACCTTTGTCGCCTTGCCGCGTTCGTCGGCGTTCTGAAGATGTATCGGCTTTGACGAGATAAGTCCGTTTATGCGCCGGCTGCCGTCCTTCGACATGATGGTAACGCGACGTCCGCATAAAACGCGCGGATCGATACCGCCGACGGGCGAGAAGCGCAGATTACCCTCGTCGTCAATTTCCGTCACCATGAAGCCGACCTCGTCCATATGTGCGCACACCATTAAGCGGCGCGAGGAGTCCTCGCCCTCCATATGTGCGATAACATTGCCCAGCTTGTCCGTGCGGACGCCGGAAATAATGCCGCTGAGATATTCCTTTATATACGCGGCGACCATATCCTCGCACCCAGACGGGCCGGGAATAAGGGTAAGCGCCGCGAGAAGCTCTATTCCGTTAAGTTTGTTGTCCATATGTCATATTCTCCCGCAAAAGCGCGCTCTTGCCGCGCCGTTTATTTTATGACCGCCCGCCGGCATATTCGCCGCGCCGCTCAGCTTCTTATCCATTTGTCAATTCCTCCCGCGATGAAGCCGGCGATGAGCGTCGCGGTTTCCTCGGCGTCGTCAAGCGATATGACCTCGCTCGGCGTGTGCATATTCTTGAGCGGCAGGCTTACCACAGCTACCGGAACGCCGGCGCCGGTTGTATTGACGACGTTCGCGTTTGTTCCGGTGGACATCGGCTCGACCGTCTGCTGGAGCTTATTGCCGTTTTCGGCGGCGAAGCTTATTATCGCGTCGGTAAGCGAACGGTCGGTGACGGCGGAGAGCGATATCATCGGGCCGTCGCCCATTTTTCCCGCTCGGCGTTTGGGAACGTCTGGCTGTATCGCAAAATTAACATCCAGAACTATCGCGGCGTCGGGGGCGAGGGTGTAGGACGCGGTGAGCGCGCCGGTCTCGCCGACCTCCTCGCGCGTGCTGAACACGGCGGTTATGTCCCATGTAAGATTTTTATCTCGCAGCATATCGAGCGCCCGCAGGATTATCGAAACGCACGCCTTATCGTCGAAGCCGCGTCCTGTCACCTGTGAACCCAGAAGCGGCATAAGAGAGGTCTTGAAGCCGACCGGTGTGCCTATTCGGACGAGCTTTGAAAGTGCATCCTTTGAATATCCGGTGTCGATAAGCAGATCGGCGACCGGAGTCAGCTTAGCGGATTCACCGGGCTTGGCAAGATGCGGGGGCGTTGAAACGACGACGCCGGGGATTTTGCGCTCGCCGTATATCCACACCTCGCTCGCCGCCATTATGCGGGTATCAATGCCGCCGAGCTGTACGACGCGCAGAAAACCGCCGTCGAGAATCTCGCGCACCATCATGCCGATCTCATCGATATGAGCGTCGAGCATTATATTCGGCGCGTTTTCCGCTCCGCAGCGTTTTGTGCAGATGAAGCTTCCGAGCGCGTCGCATTTTACCTCGTCGAAGCGGGGAGCGAAGATATCGCGCAGCACCTCGGCGCTGCGGTATTCGTACCCCGAAACGGTCATGCACGGCGTCACGGAATTGATAATTTCACGAATTTCGTCCATGTTAACCTCGTTGTTGTGTGAATTTATTTTATTATGGTGTATAATATGAGTTTGCCGGCTCAAAAAGTGCCGCGCTGTGATATTTGTGTGCTTTTTAAAAATCCCAAACCCTGAATTACAGTGTAATCAGCGGTGTTTGCCTGACCCATAACTTCAATGACATCCTCCGCAGAAAAGCCGCTGCCTGACGGCGGCGGCTTTTCGTCAAAGCGCGTTTATAAGGTCTTTGAAATGGCGGCCGCGCTCCTCAAAATTCTTGAACGCGCCGAAGCTGGCGCAGGCGGGGGAGAGCAGAACGATATCGCCGGGCAGCGCGAGCGAGCACGCCTTTTTAACGGCGCGGTCGAACACGGCGTCCTCATAGAGCTTAGGGGGTATCGATTTATAAGCGTCGCATTTAGTGAGCGCGATTTTGATCTTAGGCGCGGTCGCTCCGGTAAGCACGACGGCTTTTGCGGCGCGGCAGAGCGGCTCGCCGAGCGGTTCAAAGGGGATATGCTTATCGTAGCCGCCGCACAGCACGATAATATTGCGCTCCTGCGGCTGACGCGGAGCAAATGCCGACAGCGCGGCGATGGTGCGTGTGGGGCTTGAATCGATCGAGCTGTTGTAATAGCGCACGCCGTCCTTTTCTCGGATAAGCTCAAGGCGATGCTCGACGCCGCCGAAGGTGCGCGCCAGCTCGGTTATGCGTTCGATATCAACAATTCCCCATACGGCGCCGATCGCAGCCATATAGTTTTCGATATTGTGATGTCCCGGGAGCAGAATATCGCTCTCGCGCAGCACCTCGACATCGCCGCGCTTCGCATCGTGATAACAAATCACGCCGTCACGCTCGAAAACGCCGTTTTCATTCTGAAAATAGGTAAGCTGAGCGCCGTCGCCGATGTCGCGTCCGAGATCGCGCGTGATATCGTTTTTATAATTGAGCACAACGCGGTCGCCGGGGCGCTGATGGCGGAAAATATTGCGTTTCGCTCCGATATATTCGAGCATATCTATATGATAATCGAGATGATTCGGCGAAATATTAGTTATGACGGCGATATGGGGCGAGCGCCGCATGGTATGCAGCTGGAACGACGACAGCTCGACGACCGCCCAATCGTTTTCGGTCATTTCCTCGATACGGGGAAGCAGCGGGCCGCCGATATTGCCGCCGACATAGACCTTTCCGTACTGCGCTTCTATCAATTTTGAAATAATCGTGGTGGTGGTGGTTTTGCCGTCGCTGCCGGTCACGCCTATGATAGTGGCGGGGCAAAGCTCGAAGAAAAGCTCCATTTCGGAGGTCAGCTTAGCGCCGCGCTCAACAGCGGTGCGGAACTGCGGCTTATCGTAGCGTATGCCGGGTGCGCGGAAGATCGCCTCGTCGGTAATGCCGTCGAGATAAGCCTCGCCGCAGATAATGCGCACTCCGTTTTCCTCAAGCCGGGTAGCCGCCGGTTCAAGCTGCTCACGAGGCTTCACATCGCGCGCCGTCACCTTGACTCCGCGCTCCGTAAGCCATCCGATAAGCGGGATATTAGATATGCCGATACCGACGACCGACGCGGTCGTAAAGCCTAAATCAGTGTATTTCATATGCTTCATCCTTGTTCATAAAGAAAAATTACGGACACCCGGTTCCGATAATTATGATCACTTATATTATAATACTCATCGGGTGCTTTCGCAAACGTTTCAAGCACATTTTTACAAATCATTCAATAAATATTGCAATTTGTTTATATTGGGTTAATCTTTTAACTCCCAAAACGCTCGCTTACACGAAAAAACTCTCCCGCGCGGGGAGAGCTTTCATCGCGGCAATGCCGCTTATATGCAAAAATGAACCGAACTTGTAAGCCGGGTTCTGTGGACCGTCTTTCGGCGGAACCGCAGTCATCTGTCTCGACGGCGCGTTGCCGCGCCGCTCCAGCCACCCGTGCCGGCTGCGACGGGCCATCGTCATGCGGCACATACGGTGTTGCTTCGGATAGGGTTTACAGCGGCGTTATGTTTCCATATCGTCGGGTGAGCTCTTACCTCGCCTTTCCACCCTTACCGTTACCCTTGCGGGAACGGCGGTATATCTCTGTTGCACTTTCCCGGAGGTTGCCCTCGGCGGACGTTATCCGTTATCCTGCCCTGTGAAGCCCGGACTTTCCTCACGATACTGCCTTTCGGTATGATATCGCGCGACTGCGCGGCTCGGTTCGGTGGCTATTATATCACATCGCGGGCGTTTTGTCAAACATTATCGTGATGTGAAACGTCTGTGTTTTGCGGTTTATTTTTTGAATATTGATTGCGGGGGACGTTTTCGCGTTTGTTTACGCGGAAGAATCCGAAGGGTGCGGCGGCACTATATATTCGTGTAGGTTTACGAGTACGAATCCGAAGGGTGCGGGACGCGGCGGCGCCCCTCACCCCTCGGGCTCCCCTTCCCCCGCTGGGACGCGCAAAATACGTGCGGCACTCCCGCGTGTGAGCGCTCTCTGCAAGA
>JBAXZA010000016.1:0-13318 GCA_041670545.1 Eubacteriales bacterium
GAGTTCGACGAAATTATTATCAGCCTTAAAACCAGCTGCCGATTCAGGGCAGGGACCCTGATTAGGCGGCGCAAGTTCGCGAAAACCACATCACTATACGCGAGAGAAATGGTGCGGTACAAACAAATTCATACTTACTCTTTAATAAACCTTTTTATTAAAGTTTTCGCCAGGCCTTTTCCAAAAGGCCGCGTACCTGCCCCACGCTCTCCGTCAATTATTTCTGCGCGGAGGATTTTTCGGAGGTTCACTACCGGGAACTATCGGTATCTGCGAGGTGCGGGCAAGCGAACGTCGCCTGCGAAGCTCCTCGGCACGCCGACGAGCCATTTCCTCGCGGCGTTTCTTCTTTTTCTTCTGATACTGAATATTCCGTATCGCCACAAAGACGAAGAACGCGATCACAAGCACAAGTACGGTGATGACAGCGCCCAAAAGCAGCTTAAGTATCGCCGGCATGACCTTTTTATAACCGGTGACGCCCGCGAGCCAAAGTCCCCAGCCGCCTCCTGAATCCGTTCCGTCCGACGAGCGCACCCAGAGCTTTATCGCATCGGCGCTTTCGTGCAGTGCGGTATATTCGTCGATTTTGAAAGTGACCGTCGTCCATTCGCCGGCGCTTACAGGCGCGACGCCCTCGTATACGGCGCTCTGAAGCTCCTCGCCGCCCTCTCCGATTATACGCAGCATTAGAGTCGCTCCCGTCGTTTCGGCGGGCGCGTCCACGCGCACATTGAGAGTCAGATATTTCATGCCCTTGAGCGATATCGCGCCGCCGTTCGTCACGCCTGAACTCGTGCTTGTCACGCCCATGTATTCCGAGCGGTAATAGTGCGAAAGGGTAGCGTAAAGTGCGCTTTTGCCGTCTGTATCGGCGCGAAGCTCGATATAATCGGCGTTATCCGACGGCGCGAAGCCGTGCAGAGTACCGTCCGCAAAGTCGTAGAGCGCGACCTCTCCGAAATTCCGTCCAATGTCGGCGGATAATATCGGTATGGTTTCGATCTGCGCCCTTATGGCGAGAGCGGAGCTGTCATAGCCGGGCGCGATGTCGCCCCAGCTCGTAATTCCGATACGCGACAGCGACGACGCCGTAAGCTCGGACGCGCGCGCGGTGTCGATATACTTGAAAATGTTGTAGATGGGCTTTTTGGACTCGGGCGTTATAACGCCGTCCGCAATGCTCGATGTCCAGAGTCCGCTCTTGTCGGTTTCTCCGTCCACCTGCGAGCCGTAGATGATGGCGTCGACCGCCGTGTTCACATACGCCTTATAATAGGCGTACGCCCACGACGCGCTTTGGAACAGCGTGCTGTCGACGCTCGCCTCCTCGCCCGCCACCGCCGGAGTACCCGTGACGGCGAAATCGAGCAGCAGCAGACGCCGCGCTTCTCCCGCGTACAGATATTCCTCCGACTCGAGCGCCGAGGTCAGCACCCCGAGATTCTTTATCGTGAGAAACTGCGTGTCCGCGCCGTCGCCTGCGCCCGCGTCGTTCCAAACCGTCGAAACGGAGGGCGACGATGGCGATACGTTAGCGGCGAGCCGCCACGGAATATTTCCCGCGAACGAAATCTTCGTGTTGAAAGCGTCGAGGAAGGCTTTTGCTGGATAATCGAGCAGATTATCCGGCGTTATATCCGCGCTCGACGTTTCGGCGGTATAATTGTTGTCTATCGAAATATACGTCCGTCCCTGCGAATATACCGAGCGCAGAGCGGTATCGGCGATACGGAAGGCGGTGACATAGGAATTGAGGAACGCGTCCTGCTTCATCGTACCCATATTGTTGTAATAACGGTTGGAATTGACCTTATAGCCCATGATGAAGCTGCCCGCGAAGCCGTTTGCGCCGTCCGGATCGGTATAGCGCTGGGCGATGAAGCGCAGCAGTCCCTCGAGATACTGCACGCAGCTCTCGTCCGAAACGTTGAAGCCGAAATACACCGAGCTTGCGAACGCGTCGGTATAGTAAAGGCATTTGAGCTTCTCGGACGGATTGTTCTCATACGCGGTCAGGATTATGTCGAGGTAAACGTTCACTCCGGCGTCTGTCATGACGCGCACTCGCTGATCGAGCTTTGCGAGGGCGAGCGAATCGATGTAATAGGTCTTGTTGTCCCACACATAGGAAACAGTGCCGTCGCCGCCGTCGCCCGAGAGCAGCTCGTTCACCGCGACGTCTATTACAGTCTGCGATATCCCAAGCTCCTGCGCGTCGGTGTACATATCAAGCCTCAATCCCTTTTTGAGGGGATTTCCCTTTGAAACAGGATCGGGGTAGACATAGGTATTCTGCGCGGCGATATCAGGATTTTCAATAAAGCGTGCGCCGGTGGCGAGGGTATACGCGCCGCCGGTATCCTTTACCGCGACGGCGTATTTGGCGAATAGCTGCGTCTGATTTTCCTTGTCAAAGGCGACCTTGAAGGTCACGGACGACGAGCATTTGACCTCTGCCGCCGGAATATAGCCGTTTATTTTTGACGCGCTCTGGTAAGGCAGAAGCTCGAACAGATAGAGCGTTTCGCCCTTGTGCGCCTTTACGAATTCATCGGTAAACGCGCATTTAATTTCGATAGCCGAAAGATCCTTTTTAAGCGACGCCGCCGTGATATCGTCGCGCTCGACTGCCGCCGCCGCGTATGCTCCTACGCCGCAGAGCGCGAGCATACACAGCGCGACGGCGATAACAAGCGCGCCGAACAGCTTCTTTTTGCGCACAATGACACCACCTTTGAGGTTATAAAGGTTTATATGAGTTCAGCTGAGCTTCAGCCTTCGTTCGCGGAGTTGACTATTACCGTGAAATCGGGAGCCTTGAGCGACGCGCCGCCGATAAGACCGCCGTCGATATCTTCCTTTGCGAGCAGGGAGGAAGCGTTGGAGGCGTTCATCGAGCCGCCGTACTGGACGACCGACGCGCCAGCGATATCAGAGCCGTAGAGCGATGAGATAACGCCGCGTATAACGCCGCATACCTCCTCCGCCTGCTCAGCGGTGGCGGTGCGTCCGGTGCCAATCGCCCATACAGGCTCGTAGGCGATGATAATGTCGCTCATCTTCTCCGCGCCGACGCCGAGCAGAGCGATCTTTGTCTGCATTGCGACGATCTCGTTTGTGATTCCGTTGTCGCGCTGGGAGAGCAGCTCGCCGACGCAGAGTATAACCTTGAGTCCGGCGTCAAGCGCGGTCTTTGTGCGCATATTTACCGTTTCATTGGTCTCGCCGAAATACTGACGGCGCTCGCTGTGTCCGATGATAACGTATTCAGCGCCGACTTCCTTGAGCATATCGGCGGAAATTTCACCGGTGTACGCGCCGGAGGGAGCGAAATGTACGTTCTGCGCGCCGATGTGGATATTTGTGCCGCGAGTTACCTCGACGGCTGCCGCTAAGTCGACGAACGGAACGCAGAGTACGATATCGCACTTGTCGGCGTTCTTTACCATCGGAATGAGGTCGGCGATGAGGGCTTTTGCGGCGGAGGGAGTCTTGTTCATTTTCCAGTTGCCCGCGATGCACGGACGGCGAAGCTGCTTGTTCATTATATGGTACTTCCTTTTTTTATTTGTTGTAGGGAACGGGGGTACGCGGCCTTTTGGAAAAGGCCTGGCGAAAACTTTAAACTGGTGTTTACTTTATTTTTTGCTTGTGTGGATTTTTTATCCGGCGTATACAGGTATACGCTGGATACGCTCGCGTTGGTTAAATATAAACGGACGGGCATATGCCCGCCCGTATGGTAAAGGCAATGGCACAATGTGAATTGTGCGGCGTTGCCTATATTTTACTTGTTCTGCAGGCAGGCGATGCCGGGCAGCTCGAGTCCCTCGAGGAATTCGAGCGAAGCGCCGCCGCCGGTGGAAATGTGAGTCATCTTATCAGCGAAGCCGAGCTTCTCGATAGCCGCAGCGCTGTCGCCGCCGCCGATGATGGAGATAGCGCCGCTCTCAGCGACGGCTGTCGCGACGGCTCTTGTGCCGGACGCGAACTTATCCCACTCGGAAACGCCCATCGGGCCGTTCCAAACGACTGTGCCGGCGTTCTTTATAGCCTTTGCGAACAGAGCCTCGGTCTTAGGTCCGATATCGAGACCCATGTAGCCGGAGGGGATGTTGTCGCTGTCGACCAGCAGATAATCGCAGTCGGGGGCGTATTTGTCGCCGGTGCGGTTGTCGATGGGGAGCAGGAATTCAACTCCGTTTGCCTTAGCCTTCTCCATAAGTCCCTTTGCAAGCTCGACCTTGTCGTCCTCGCAGAGGGAGGTGCCGACCTCATAGCCGAGAGCCTTGAAGAAGGTGTACGCCATAGCGCCGCCTATGATGAGGGTATCGACCTTGCCAATGAGGTTGTTGATGACGCCGATCTTATCGGAAACCTTTGCGCCGCCTAAGATTGCGACGAAGGGGCGCTTGGGATCTTCGAGCGCTCCGCCCATGATCTTGATTTCCTTCTGGATAAGATAGCCGCAGACAGAGGGCAGATAATCGGCGACGCCAGCTGTGGAAGCGTGAGCGCGGTGAGCGGTTCCGAAAGCGTCGTTTACGAATATGTCTGCCATCGAAGCTAAAGCCTTTGCAAAATCGGGAACGTTTTTCTCCTCCTCTTTATGGAAGCGGACGTTTTCGAGCAGCATTATTTCGCCGTTGCCGAGAGCGGCGGCCTTTGCTTTGGCATCTTCGCCGATGACGTCCTTCGCCATAACGACGGTCTTGCCGAGAAGCTCGGAAAGACGCGCGGCTACGGGAGCGAGCGAGAATTCGGGCTTAAATTCACCCTTCGGTCTGCCGAAATGGGAGCAGAGAATAACCTTTGCGCCGTGAGCGGAAAGGTAGTTGATAGTGGGCAGAGCCTCGCGGATACGCTTGTCGTCCGTAATCTTGCCGTCGATTACCGGAACGTTGAAATCGCAGCGGGCGAGGACGCGTTTGCCGGAAACGTCGATATCTTCGATGGTTTTCTTGTTATACATATTTGACATATCGAAATCTTCACCTCAAAAATAATTTATATCTATAATATTAGCATATTTTCTTGATTTTAGCAAGAATTATTTATGAAATTTTCGTCAAAAAATAACTTTGCAATTCATAATCGGACAAACGAACACAAATTTCAATTTTTTGGAAAAAGAATTGTACAACATGACGATAAAAAATAATAAAAACGCGCGTACGGAGATGAAAAATCCGTTCGCGCGTTTCATTTTCGGCGGCGAGTTTTATAAAAGCCGCCGCTTGGTTTTCATTTTTTTCCGCACAGCGGAAGTTTTGAGCCGCGCGCCGCCGGAATTCGCCGACCGCCCCGCCGACCGCCGAAGCCGTGACTTCGCCGGCGCAGGTCATGTCCGGACGATCTTTCGTATGCTGTCGACCGACAGGCAGAACATATCGGCAAGCTCCTCAAAGCTCTTCAACTGGCTGTATCGGCGGCGGATTTCGTCGTTGCGGCGTTCGTATTCGATGCGCGCTCCGCTTTTCTCTCCCCATGCGACTTTGCGCGCGGGTGCGGAGGGAATGTAGATAAGCTCGCCGTCGCAGTATTTCTGTATCTCGGCGACGAGTGCTTCAGGAAGAATTTCTCTTGCGTTTCTGTACGCCAATTCGCTTCTCCTATCGGAACGTCTCGCAAATTCGCGGCGTTTTCCGTGTCTCTGGTTTATAGGGCGTCGCGGCGACATAAAATACCGGAGGGACGTTTTCGGGCGGGTTCGGAGGGGATTATAATCCTCTCCTCTCCGCCGTCAGGCGCGAAACATCGCCCGTCCCCCGGCATCGCAGGATAATCCGTTATTCATACTTAATTTTTGACGCGTACAGCGCCGTCAATTTGTGAGGGCAAAACGTCCTCAACGGCAGGAGAAACGGATTAAACCGCAGCCACCTCGTAAAAAGTGTTGTTTTTCATGTTATAATTCCTCCTTAGTTTGTTATTCCGCAGGTTATTTCTTCCTCCGGTGACTATATGATATCACATCGCGTTCGGTTTTGCAAGTGAAAGAACAGGTAAAAAATAAGTTTCCATTTCAGTCAACGACGTTACATTGTAAAGTCTGTCATTGATTTTTTCCCAGCTTGCAACGTAATAATCAAGCAGATTGCCACCGCCGATAAACGACTCTCTTATGCTCTCGTCATAGCTGTTATAATCAAATGCCGCGTTTGTGCCGGTCTGCAAAAGAGCCATATATTTTTCGTAAATCCCAGTCACCTCGTCCGGAATATTCGTTTTTTCCGATTTGTTACCGCAGGAGCAGACGGAAAAAAGCATAAGCAAACCGATTTGTATATAATGTTACGATAGTCCCCATTTACAGCTTTATCATACTACAACATTTCCAAATGTCAGCACATTGTTGGTAATATTTTATTTATTTATATAATATTGTCTATTCGCAAAAATAAAAAAAGCCCCGCCGGACCGTGTGACCAAGATTAGAAAACCTCGCGAACTGCAAGGGAGGTGTCCTCTCCCGAGTTTTGTGCTACCAGCATCCCTTGATGTGTGGCGGAAGGACGAAAATCGCCCTTCGGTCGCGGACTCATAAGGGGAGGTCTGCATTCCCGCGCCGGGAAGCCGGACTCCAATTACTTCTTGTAGGTTTTATTCTCAGTCATGCACGAATCAAGCAGGAAGCTTAATCGCGAATATAATATGCGGCGTTCAGAACGCCGGTTTTTCTCTCGCGGTACTATTATACCACGCCTCGCCGAAAATTAATACAGTCAAATCAGATAAAATATACGCCCGCGTTTTGCGCGGTTTTCACAAATAAAAATCGCGCAAAACGCTGGTCACGCATACAAAACGCCGCAAAACAGCGTTTCTTACTTCTTTTTGCCGCCTTTTTCGCCCTTTGCGCCCTTATCGGAATCGCCCTCGCCGTTGTTTTCTTCGTCGTGATCGACTTCGCTGAAAAGCTCGTCTTCAAAATAATCAGCGACACGGTCGAATTCCTCGTCGTCCTCGATTGTAACGAGAACCTCCTCGTCGTTTTCGTCAAGCTCGAGCTTGAGTATCACATATTCGTCGCTCTCATCCTCGACGGGAACCAGCGCGAGATAGGTTTTGCCGTCCAGCTCGCAGCTTCCGAGAAGTGAAAATTTGCTCTCCTGTCCGTCTTCGTCGGTCAGTGTGAATATTTCATCCTCAAAAAGTTCGTCTGCCATGCTCCGCACCTCTCTTTCTGTTATGGTAAAAATTTTAAGCGCGGCGCCGCCGCCCGGCGCGTCTTTTAATACACGAGCTGCCACTGCAATCCCGACTCCGCAGCTTTTGGCGAAAATCAGGCGTTTTCGGCTCTCCCGTGTCTTTATTCTCTCGCTTCACTATCATTTTATACTTTTACCGCCGCTTTGTCAACAGTTTTACGGGTATTTTTTTTGCGCCGCTCGATAAGCGTCCGGAAAAGCGCGTTTTTTGAGATCTGCCTAACGTCACAATTATGTAAATATCCATAATAATTGATATAATATTTAATATTTTATAAGTGTAAATTCACTTGAAAAAAACGTTGTTATATGATATAATTGTAAGGCGATAAATTACAGTGCGGCTCGTCTTTTATAATAATAAGATGAGGCGCGGTATTTACGCAGCAATTTCGGTCAACAATAAATAACGATATTCCATTCGCGCGGGTAAACGCTGCGTTTCCGCGGTTTTTTCGCGCGCTCTCCGAAAGGATACATGATAATGCAGTCTCTCAACGACATATGGCAGCTGACGCTCGCGGAGATGAAAAACGAATTTTCGGACGCGGCGATGGAGCTTTGGTTCAATCCTCTGTCGCTGGTTTCCATCGATGAAAACTGCGCGGTTTTTCTCATCCAGAACAATTTTAAACGCGATATGGTGAAAAACCGCCATCTCGGCACGATACGCACCTACCTCGCAAGAACCCTCGGCTTCGACGTCGGAGTCAAAATCTATTCCGAGGAGGAGGGAGGGGTTCCGGACGAGGACGCGCGGCGCGCCGATTCCTCCGACGTCTCAAAGGAAGCCTCCGCTTCGCAGAGAAACGCCGAGAAGCCCGACGAGTCAAGCTATTATTCCACCGTGGGCGGAGTCAAGGTCACAAACTTCGCCTCGCCTTTTCAGTCGCACAAATTCGAGTATACCTTCGATAATTTTATCGTGGGCAACTCAAACAAATTCGCGCACGCCGCCTGCACCGCCGTCGCGGAAAGCCCGGCGCGCTCGTACAATCCCCTTTTCATTTACGGCTCGTCCGGACTCGGCAAGACGCATCTGCTCTATGCCATTACCAACCGTATTATGGAAAAAACTCCAGAAGCGAACATTATTTACGTCAAGGGCGAGGAATTTACGAATCAGATCGTCGAATCCATCGCGCGGCATCTCACACAGCAGTTCCGCGAGAAATACCGCAAGGCGGACGTGCTGCTCGTCGACGATATACAGTTCATCGCCGGCAAGGATTCGACGCAGGAGGAATTTTTCCACACCTTCAACGCCCTCTACGAGGAGCAAAAGCAGATCATCATGACGAGCGACCGCCCTCCCCGCGATATAAAAACGCTCGAGGACCGTTTGAAAACGCGCTTCGAATGGGGACTTATCGCGGATATACAGCCGCCGGACTACGAGCTGCGCATCGCGATAATGCAGAATAAGGCTAAAATGCTCGGGCTGAACATTCCGCCCGAGGTATTTGATTTTCTATCCGAAAATCTGCGCTCAAATATCCGTCAGATCGAGGGCGCAATAAAGAAAATAGGCGCGCAGAGCTTCCTCAACAACGAGCCGATCACCGTCGATCTCGCGCTGCGCTGCATTTCCGATCTGCTCAACGGCGAAAAGCCAGCCGCCGTCACCGCCGACCGCGTCCTCACCTGCGTCGCAAAAAAATACGGCGTTACAGTCGACGATATCAAGGGACGCCGCCGGACGCAGGATATAGCGATGCCGCGTCACATTGCGATATACATAATCCGCAAGATGACCGATATGTCGCTGCCCGCTATCGGCAAAATTTTCGGACGCGATCATACGACGGTCATGTCGTCGCTCGACAAGGTCGACTCCGAAATGAAGGCGAACTCTCTGCTC
The DNA here is from genome assembly GCA_041670545.1 of Eubacteriales bacterium. GTDB lineage: Bacteria > Bacillota > Clostridia > Oscillospirales > CAG-272 > JBAXZA01. Next base: position 9,076 of record JBAXZA010000016.1, read on the forward strand.
GAGCTTGAAATCACCGAGCTTATGAAGGATATCCGCGAGGAAAAATAATCTCCGGAAAGCAGCCTTCCACATACTTTTCAACATATTGACCGGAGCGTGCGTGGTGATGAAACAACGCTTTCCACATTTCATACAGCTTTGGAGGCGTCTCGGTTTGTGGACAATGCGCCGGTTTGACCTTTGAAGCGCCGCTTCCGAAAAAATATTCCACATCATGGAAACGCAGGCGGCGTCTGCATTTCCACCCGTTGTCCACCATATCGGCGCGGGTTTTCCACACAAAACGTCCACAGGCTGTGCAAAATATTGACTCGGGTTTGTTTCAAGGTCTTTTCCACCTGTGATCCCAAGCCTTTCCAAGCTCAGGTCAACATTTTGAAATGTCGTTCTGACGGCGCGGCTGCTGTTCAAACGCCGTATTTCCACATTTTCAACACCCCCTACTGCTACTACTTCTAATTAAGTCTTATATATTCTTATCTTATCCTGTCTTATCTTTTCTTTTCTTGAAAAAACGAAAAATTGAAACGGAGGAAAATCAATGCAGATATTTTTTGATAAAAACGTTCTCCTTGACGCCATCGCTCCCGCGATGGGATGCGTGTCAAATAAAAACACGCTGAGCGCCATAGAGGGAATTATGATAACGACCGATTCGGACTCAAGCTGCACCCTTACCGCCTACGATCTCGAAAAGGGCTACCGCACAGCTGTTCCGGCGAGAGTACGCGATAACGGTCAGTATATTATAAACGCCGTAAAGCTCAATCAGATAGTCCGTGTCATGCCGGACGGCGAGATCAGCATCGAGGTCGACGATAAATGCCTTTGCACTGTGAGCGGAGGCAATTCGCGCTTTGAGCTTCACTGCCTTCCCGGAACTGAATTTCCGGCGCTGCCTGATCTTTCCGGAGAAGCCGGTTTTGAAATATCCGAGGGTGCGCTTCGCAAAATGATCACCCAGACCTCGTTCGCGGTCGCCGTCAACGATACCAGAGCGGCGCTCAACGGTCTTTACTTTGAAATAAAGGGCTTCGATATGACCTCGGTCGGCTGCGACGGCAACCGTATGGCAAAGAGAAGCTGCAAAAACGCCGTAAAAAATCCCGAAAAGGACGCGTTTTCATTTATAATCCCGTCTAAGCCCACAGCTGAACTTGTCAAGCTGCTTTCCGACGACGATGAAAAGACGGTCAAGGTCAATCCCAGCCGCAAGCACGTGCTTTTCACCATCGGCGATTTTTCATTTTTCTCGCGGCTCATCGACAGCGAATATCTCGAATACGGACGCTTTATCCCGCAGAACAGCAAGACCTTCGTAACGGTCGGAGTCGCGCCGCTGATACAGAGTCTTGAGCGCGCAGCCCTCGTTACCGAGGAAAGAACGATGGGACAGACGAAATCTCCCGTAAAATGCCTGTTTTCCGGCGGTATTCTGAAGGTCAGCTCGACGTCTGTCACCAGCAGCGTTTCAGACGAGCTTCCGGTTAAGATGGAGGGCGACGATATCGACATCGGCTTCAACTGCCGCTTCCTGCTCGACGCCGTACGCTGCGCCGATACCGAAAGCATAAAGCTCTCGCTCACCTCTCCGCTTATGAGCATGGTGGTAGAGCCGGAGGACTGCTCGGGCGACGTCAGCTTCCTGTTCCTCGTCCTGCCGGTCAGGATATAAGGCGCACTTTGCCGCGTAAGTGCTTTAAAACGCGGTTTTCCATTTTTCGCGGCGTATTTTATGTTTCATGTGAAACATATTACGACAATTATTTTCCGCCGGTAAGGTTTATATGATTATTGAGAAATTCGGAGTTGCGGATTACCGCAACATACAAAAGGCGTTTATAACGCCCGCGCCCGGCGTCACGGTGCTTTGCGGCAAAAACGGTCAGGGCAAGACAAATATGCTCGAGGCGATAAATATTTTTGCGCAGGGCAGAGCCTACCGCACAAGACGCGAGCGTGAGCTTATACGCGGCGTTTCCGGAATGTCCAGCGACTACGCGGTCGCCGAGGGGGAAACGCCGCCATGCGCGCATCTCAAGCTTACATGGCTCGACCGCGAGCTGCGGAACGAGCAGGAGCTTTATATCGCGCGGGATACGTCGAAAAACGACGGCTCGACCGTCAAAAAAATGCTGCGCAACGGTTCTCCGATAACGAAAATGACCGATTTTATCGGACGCTTCCGCGCGGTGCTTTTCAGTCCCGAGCATTTATCGCTCGTCAAGGGCGGACCGGGCGAGCGAAGGACGTTTTTAGACCTTGCGATATCGCAGTTCAATCCGGTTTATCTCGGCTCGCTTCAGCGCTATAACGCCCTGCTCGCGCAGCGCAACGCTCTGCTTCGCGACTGGAAACGCACAACGCCCGCCATGCAGCAGTCGCTTTACACCTATTCGCCGCGTATGGCGAGGGAGGCGGCGCTCATCACCAAAACGCGCGACGATTATATCCGCCGGCTCGACGAGCATATGCGCAATATCGTCGCCGAGATGACCGGCGGTCACGAAAGACTGCGGATAAATTACGACGGCGCGCGCACCGAGGAGCAGTTCGATAAAATTTTCAACGACTACATCGCCCGCGATATCGAAAACGGAACGACAGGCGCCGGCCCTCACCGCGAGGATTTTACGCTGATAATGAACGGCGTTCCGGCGCGCACGCTTGCGTCGCAGGGGCAGCAGCGTACCGTCACCCTCGCCATGAAGCTCAGCGAGGGCGAGATCGCGCGCGAGCTTTCGGGCGAATATCCGGTGTTTCTGTTCGACGATGTGCTCAGCGAAATAGACGCCGGACGCCGAAATTATATCCTCTCGGCGCTCGACGGACGTCAGGTTATTATAACAGCCTGCGAGGATACGATCAAAGCCGACCGCGTGTACAGAGTATCGCTCGGTAAATTCAGCGACGGCGAATGACCGCTCATTTTCGCAGCGAACGCTGAATATAAGACGAAAAACGACAAAATCAAGGTAAAAATATGTATATTCACATCGGTAACAGCCGCGTTGTGCGGCGGCGCGACATACTCGGAATATTCGATCTCGATACCGCGTCGCAGGGCGCTGACACCCGCCGCTATCTTGCGGACGCCGACCGCGCGGGAGAGGTGGAAGCCGTCCGCGAGGAGATACCAAAGGCGTTTGTCGTAACGACGCGCGGCGGCAAGCGTGCGGTTTATATGACGCCGCTCGCATCTCACACCATCGCCGGACGTACGAACGAAAAATAACCGTGTCCGTAAAAATCCCGACGCATTTTTATTCGCACAGCGCATAAAATACGCGGAAATCGTTTTTGCGGACATTCGCATTTTACTCGTAAACATTGAAAGGAACAACCTATGCCAACCTATGACGAAAACCAAATACAAGTTCTCGAGGGACTCGAGGCGGTTCGCAAGCGCCCGGGTATGTATATCGGCTCTACCTCGGTGAGGGGACTCCACCACTTGATCTATGAAATTGTGGATAACTCTATCGACGAAGCTCTCGCCGGAGCTTGCGACGCCATCACCGTGACGCTGCTGCCCGACGGAAGCGCCGAGATCACCGACGACGGACGCGGTATTCCCGCCGCAATTCACCATAAAATGGGAATTCCTACGCCTGAGGTCGTGTTCACCGTACTGCACGCCGGAGGAAAATTCGGCGGCGCGGGCTATAAAATATCCGGAGGACTTCACGGCGTCGGCGCTTCGGTCGTAAACGCCCTTTCCGAATGGCTCGAATACGAGGACTGCTACGACGGCATGGCATATACCGAACGCTTTGAGCGCGGCAAGGTCGCCGTACCGTTCAAATGTAACGGCTCAAGCGAGGGACGCCACGGTCTGCGGCTGCGTTTCATGCCAGATAGAACTATTTTCGAGGATACCACCTTCGATTATCCGACGATACTGAACCGTATGCGCGAGCAGGCGTTCCTCAACGCCGGAGTCAAGCTCATCGTCCGCGACGAGCGCGGCGCAGAGCCGGTCGAAAATTTTCTTCACTATGAGGGCGGCATAAAGAGCTTTGTCGAATATCTCAACGCCGCCAAGCACTGCGAGATGATACATCCCGAGGTAATATATATGCGCGGCGAGCGCGAGGACGGAATTATCGTCAATGGTCAGAACATAGGCGCCGCGACTGCCGAGGTCGCGATCCAGTATAACGACACCTACAACGAAACGCTCATGACCTTCGCCAACAATATCATCACTCCCGAGGGCGGCACTCACGAAACAGGCTTTAAA
>JBAXZA010000017.1:0-13046 GCA_041670545.1 Eubacteriales bacterium
CAGATCAACGGCAAGGTGCGCGCTCAGATCACCGTCGCCGCCGATATCGCAAAAGACGCCGCCATCGCCGCCGCAAAAGCAGACGCGCACATCGCGGAAATGATGTCCGGCAAAACGGTCGTCAAGGAGATATACGTCCCCGGAAAACTTGTCAATATCGTTGTAAAATAAACGAAAATTTCGTTATTTTAATGATCATATCATGAATCAAATGAATATTTTGGGGGAACTGTCATGAACGAACGTATGAACCGTAAAAAGTTTAATATCGGAACCTATATTCTTCAGCAGTATGCGCAGACAGAGGAGCATATCAAGGCACTTGCAGACTGCGGCATTGATTTTGTCACCTGTATGGACAATGAAAAAAACGTTCTCGACCTGTTTTCCAAATATGGAATCGGCGCGGTGGTAAACGACGTTCTGCCGAGCTGGTGGGGCGGCAATGGTGAAAAATCCGGCACAATGAACAAATGCAATCCGATTTCCGAATATGAAAAAGCGGCGGCTGCCTTTGTCGATCATCCCGCAATCTGGGGTATCGATGCCGGCGACGAACCCTCGGCAATGGATTTTGATCACTACGGAAAAATTATCTCCCGCACCGAAAAATTGTTTCCTCACCAGTTTATTTACCTGAACCTCTACCCAAATTACGCGTCCGTGGCAAAAAACACCATGTCGGAAACCGAATGTCAGCTCGGTACAAAAACCTACGCCGAACATATCGAAAGCTACATCCGCCGCGTTCCGACCGATTATATATGCTATGACCATTATGTTTACAGCACGCGCAGCGCTCCGCTGATGTATGAAAATTTCCGCATTGTCTCCGATGCCTGCCGTGAGAGCGGACGCAGCTTTTGGTATGTTCCGCAAGTGAATTCCAACCGTCCGGAAGAATGGATAAGCACAGACCGGCTTCGCTATCAGGCGTATACCGCGATGGCATTCGGCGCGGAAAATATCATCTGGGCGTGCTGGACGGCAGGCTGGTGGACAAATCAGGTAGTCGATGAAAACGGAAACCAAACGCAGCAGTACGATAAGCTCAAAACCGTCAATTTCGAAATAAAAGCGTTTGCAGACGAATACATGAAATACCGCAATGTGTCGACCGACCTTATCGGAATTATGAGCGACAGTTCTACAGCTGATATCGCAGGAAAACCGGCGGAAAGATCGATTGACGCGGGTGCGTTTATGAACATATGCGCGGACGACGGCTGCAATATCGCCGCCGGACATATGGTATCGCGCAGCGTATCCTCCTCGGAGGCGATCATGCTGTGCGACGCCGGCGACCCCTACTGCGAGAAAAACACAGCATACAATATATACTTCACACTGCATTGCAGCCGTGAACCCGCCGTTTGGATAAATGGCGTAAAAACCGCGCCAAAGCTCGTTTCATCTGACGGAGATATGATAAAATATTCCGTCGGCGGCGGAACCGGACGCGGAATCTTTGTTACAATATAAACGTTTGTGATACACAAAAAGCTATTTACGCTTTTATTCATGAGTATTCTATTGACAATTCAGAATAATTAGTGTATAATAGATACGTTGCAATATTCGCAGGAATTATTCTCTTTGCGGACATGCGAAGGGAGGGATTGATGAGATGGCAGAAATCAGAGTAAAAGAAAATGAATCGCTCGACAGCGCGCTTCGCAGATTCAAAAGACAGTGCGCCAGAAGCGGAGTTCTTTCCGAGCTTCGTAAGAGAGAGCACTATGAAAAGCCGAGCGTAAAGCGCAAGAAGAAGTCTGAGGCGGCTCGTAAGAGAAAGTTTAAGTAATTAACACTTTCGCCTGTAAAGACTTTTGATCATGCGCCGAGATCGGACGGTTTTTCGCCGTTCCGTCTGCGCTGATTTAAGTTAATACCATGCGGCACCCTCCGTGCCGAACATTTAAAGGAATGTGCTTTTGCACATTCCTTTAAATTTTATATTCATATTGCCGCGTTATAATAAAAATTCCGTGTCAGACGCAATATTTACGGCTGACACGGATTTATTTTATCTTTGATCAATTTGCCGACGCGCTGAAATCAAGGTCGTTTTGCCATTGAATATCAGTCGGCGAATTACACATTATTGCTTATGCTGTGCGGTCAAAATCGTCTGCTTATCTGCTCTTTTTCTTTGCGAATACAAACGCGCCGGCAGCGGACAGCGCGAGCAGCGCCGCCGATACGAGCGAAGCGTCGGAGGTCTGCGCTGCGGTAACGGAGGGAGCGGCAGTATCGTCGGAAGCCGGAGCTTCTTCGGCGGCAGGCGCCGTCTCCTCAACCTCTACCGGGATATCAGCGACATCGCCGAGAGTGAGATAATCATAGGTTTCGGCAGCCCACGGACCGCCTTCATTGAGCGAACTCGCAAGCATGATATTATTCTGATCGACGCTTCCGTCGGTGTAGAGGTCGGTGACCATCATCATCAGCCCGATATTGGAATCCTTTGCCGCGCCGTCGAGGGCGATGCGGAATTCCACGTTATAGCCGGCGTCCGTTCTTACCGAAGCTCCGCTGAAATCTCTGATGCCGCCGTCGCCGTCGCCGCTTGAAACATTATCGCTGTTAACGCGATATTGAACGGCGGAGTTGGAATCATCCCAGTCGAAAAGCATTTCGACGCAGTCGGCATTCCACACTTCATCGTCGACATGGCAGTCGGTCGAATCGGTGACAACTGTATATATATACAGATAATTGTCAGAATATACATAATAAGCGTCGCCCTGCGCGGCAAGCTCTCCCCCGAGAACACGGTTGATTTTAAGCTTCAGTCCGTAATTGTAGGCGTCGTCCATCACGCCGTCAACGTCAAGCTCGCCGCTTATCTGCGGAACAGAGCCGTAGCTCGCGTTTTGCGAATACGCGAATGTCGGAATGGCGCTGCATACAAGAAGCGCTGAAAGCAAAATCGGAAATAACATTTTTTTCATGTGAATAAATGCCCCCTGAATATATTTTATCAAATAATATCATCTGATATTACTATTATACATTATTATTTGAGAAATTGCAATGATTTGTTAATAATATTTGTAATTAATACAATATTTTATCTGTCATAATATAAAATATCACACATCCTTGGTGAGATTTACGGTATGCGCAGTATCTCCGCCACCAACCGGATTTTTGCACAGCCGTAAATAAAAACGCTGAATCCGGCGGTCTTTTCCGTCCAATTCAACGTTTTTTGCTTTTTTCTTGAGATAATACCGTATAGTTCACATTATGCGAAAGCGCATTGTTTTATTACTTATTCGTTCAATATGTATAATTATGCAGTTTATCAATGATATCGCCAACCGTCCGCTCGGCAGAACCGCACGCCGATACCGTGATATCAGCGTATTTTTCATACAGCGGACGGCGGACGGCGTAGACGTCGGCGAGCGTCTGCCCAGGTGAGAGAGCGATGCCGCGCGTCGTGATATTGTCGATACGCGCGATGATTTCGCCCAGCGGAACATCGAGATATACTATCGTGCCAAGCCGGCGCAGATGCTCCATGGCGTCCCCGCGGCAGACGACGCTGCCGCCTGTGGCTATCACAGTGCGCTGTACGTCAAGCGACATTATCGTATCGCGTTCGGCGTCGAGAAAACCGTCCGTGCCGCGTTCGGCAATTATTTCGCACAGCGATTTCCCCTCTCGCTTCTGTATCACAAGATCGGTGTCGCAGAATTCGGCGCATATCGCCTTTGCAAGCAGAACGCCGGTTGTGCTTTTGCCGCAGCCCGGCATTCCGATGAGAATCACACTGCGCGTCATCGCGTTTAATACGCCGCCGTGCATCCGCTCGAACCGAGATCGGGTTTATCGCAGAAGGTGACTGCCGGACGCTTCGCTCCTTCAAGCTCGAATACGATCACTTCGTTTTTGCCCTCTTTGAGGATCGGCGCGGGGACATAGAGCGTTTTCTGCGGCCCTGCGGGATTCCAGTAGCGTCCGAGATTGAAGCCGTTGACTATCACGATGCCCTTTGTAAAGCCGTCGAGCCTGACGAAGGTGTCGGCGGGAGCGCCCGCGATATCAAGCTCACCGCGCAGAAACGCCGGATAGCCGGACGGTGCGCCGCTCTCCCATCTGAGCAGCGAAAGCTCCTCCATCGGCAGATAACGCATTTCCCAGCCGAAATGATACTGCTGACCGAGGCGTATGCCGCCTACTATTCCCTTTTCGTCGCGTATGCGGCTGCCGTAGTTTACTCGTCCCATGTTTTCAACTAAAATATCGAGCTTGACGCTCTCGCCGACGCCCAGCTTTATGGTTATTTTATCCATGCGGCGGGTGCGCTCCATAATTCCCTTGAAAACGCCGTCGATATAAATAAGCGCGCGGTCGCGGACGTGCTCGGGGATAAGCTCAAGCTCCTCGAACGGACCTTTCAGTATGGTGGAGTACAGCACAAATCCAAAGTCGCCGCCGAGTTCCTCCATCGTAAGCGGCATAGCCGCGACGACAGGAGATGAAATATTTCCGAGATTTGTGAACAGCGGCGCGCTTTGGGTAAGCTCAAGCTCGCCGTACGCCGCCTTTTCGCTGTTATGCACCTCGAGCGCTGGCGCCGGGCCGAAATGCTTTTCGATGACCGATTTCACATCGTAATATTTCGGCGTGATATCTCCGGCTTCGGTGAGCGGAGCGTCGTAATCGTAGCTTGTGACGGTCGGCTGATAGTTGACATCATAATTTGCTCCGTTGTTGAACGCGAAGTTAGTGCCGCCGTGGAACATATAAAAATTGACCGACGCGCCGTAGGAGAGCATTTCATCGAATACGGCGGCGGTATCGTCCGCGGTGCGCGTATGGTGATTTTCATACCAGTGATCGAACCAGCCGTTCCAGTATTCGGTACACATCGATGGCTGATCGGGGCGAAGCTCCTTTAACAGCTCGAAGCTCTGAGTCGGCGCCGAACCAAAGTTGACCGTCGCCAGATTCCCCTCGGTCATGCCGCCGTTGAGCATAAAATAGGTCGGGCCGTCCGAGGTGAACAGCAGGCAGTCGACGCCGCAGTCGCGGTATATGTCGGCAATAGCACCAAGATAACGCTTGTCGTCGCCGTACGAGCCGTATTCGTTTTCGATCTGAACCATGACGATATTTCCGCCGTTGGTCACAAGATGGGGCGTCAAACGGCGGAACAGCTCGGTGTAATAACGGCGGACTTTTGATAAAAATTCCTCATCATAACAGCGCAGGCGCATTTTAGGATAGTTGAGCAGCCATGACGGAAGTCCGCCCATGTCCCATTCGGCGCAGATATATGGACCGGGGCGCAGTATGACCTTGAGTCCGAGCGACGCGGCGGTTTCGATATAGCGCTCGACGTCGAGGATACCCGAAAAATCGAATTCACCCTCGCGGCGTTCGTGCAGATTCCAGCAGGTGTAGGTCTCGACGGCGTTAAAACCGCAGGCGCGGAGCTTGGTCAGGCGGTCGCGCCAATATTCCGGCACGACGCGGAAATAGTGCATAGTACCGCTTACAAGGCGGAATGGTTCGCCGTCGAGATAAAATCCGTTTTTATCGTAATTGAAGGTTGACATGGCATAATTCCTTTCGATTTCCATTAAGATGATAATATACTATCATATTTCACATTAAAAATCAAGAGTATAATCATCACTGCTATTGACCTGACACAAAAAGACGTGCGCCTGCATAGACGAACGTCTTTTATAATTTTTCAATTATATTGTATACAATTTAACCGTTTGCGGCAATTTTACTAACAAGCCCTATGGCATATGAATGCAAAACAGTTTACTGCGCGGCTTTGGCTTCGTCGATGATCTTCTGCGCGATCATGGCGGGAACCTCCTCGTAGCGGGTGAAATAGAAGGTGTATTTGCCCTTGCCCTGAGATAGCGCGCGCAGAGCGATGGTGTAATCCATCATTTCCGACTTGGGGGCTTCGGCTTCGACAACCTGATAGCCCTCTCTGCCCTCGGCGGCGCTCATGCCGAGCACACGTCCGCGCCGTTTGTTGAGGTCGCCGATAACGTCTCCGACCATCGAATCGGGGACATACACCTTGAGCAGTCCGATAGGCTCGAGCAGGACGGGCGACGCCTTGACAAGCTCCTTATAAGCGAGGTTCGCCGCGATTTTAAACGCCATTTCGGACGAGTCGACATCGTGGTAGCTGCCGTCATAGAGATCGGCGGCGAGATGAACCATCGGATAGCCGGCGAGAACGCCCTTTACCATCGATTCGGCAAGTCCCTTTTCGACAGCCGGGAAGAAGTTTTTCGGCACTGCGCCGCCGACTACGCTCTCGGTAAAGGTGAGTCCCTCGGCTTCGCCGGGCGCGAAGGTGATGCGGACGTGTCCGTACTGCCCATGACCGCCCGACTGCTTCTTATGCTTTCCCTCGACCTGTAATTTTTTCTTTATGGTTTCGCGGTAGGCGATCTTCGGCTGCGTCAGCTCGACCGATGTGCCGTAGCGCGATTTCAGGCGCGAAACGATGACGTCGAGGTGAATATCGCCGAGTCCGGAGATGAGCTGCTGCTTGGTTTCGGCGTTGTTTTCATATTTTATCGTGTAATCCTCCTCGAGCAGGCGGGTAAGTCCGACCGATATCTTGTCCTCGTCGCCCTTCGCCTTCGGCACGATCGCCATGGTGAGGAAAGGCTCGGGGAATATGATTTTGCGGTAGGGCTTTGCTGTCGGGGCGACGGTGAGCGTATCGTTTGTATTGGTGGAAACGAGCTTTGGTATCATACCGATATCGCCGCAGGAAAGCGAGTCGACCTCGATCTGTTTTTTTCCGCGTACTATATAGATATGCCCGAATTTTTCGGTGACGCCGGAGGTCAGATTGCGCAGCGACATCGTGTTGTCGAGCGTGCCGTTCATCACCTTGAAGAAGGTCATTTTGCCTACGAACGGATCGGCGACCGTTTTGAATACGAATATCGATGCCGTGCCGTCGGGTTCAATAGGAGTATCGGCAGTCTCGCCGCCGTCGATAAGCTGTTCGTTTTTCTTCGCTGTATGGCGCGGGAACGACGAATCGATAAGATCGAGCATCGAGCGGACGCCCCAGAAGTTTGTGGACGAGCCGCACACGACCGGACAGATTCCGCCGTTGATAATTCCCTGATGTATCGCTTCGACCGCTTCGTCGCGTGTTATCTCCTCGCCGGCGAAGAATTTTTCCATCAGCTCGTCGCTCGTTTCGGCGATGGATTCATATGTAATATTGCGGTATTCGGTCGCGCGTTCGAGCATATCGGCGGGAATATCGCCCTCGGTGCGGTTGCCCTTGTCGTCAAAATAATACGCCTTCATGTCGATGAGGTTTATCATCGACGAATAGCGTCCGTCGCCCATCGGCATTAGTATCGGGCAGACAGCAACGCCGAAGCGTTCGCGCAGCGCGTTGAACATTTTGGCAAAACGCGCCTCTGGATCGTCTATTTTATTGATGAAAAACGCCTTTGGAATACCGGCTTCGGTGGCGTAGTCCCACGCAAGCTCTGTGCCGACCTGTATTCCGGAGCGCGCGTCGACGCAGATAAGCGCGCTGTCGGCGACTCTCACAGCCTGAAGCACCTCTCCGACAAAATCCAGATAGCCGGGCGTATCTATGAAATTGATCTTAACATTGTTCCACATAACGGGAGCCATCGACGCGGAAAGCGTGAAGCCGCGCTTTATCTCCTCGGGATCGTAATCGCATACCGTGTTGCCGTCGGAGGGTCTGCCAAGACGGTCGGTATTGCCGGAGAGGTAGAGCGCCGCTTCGGCGAAAGAAGTCTTTCCCGATCCGCCGTGACCGAGCAGGGCAATGTTACGGATTTGCTTCGTCGTATACTTTTCCATGAGAAATAAAACTCCTTTACGATTTAAAATTCACTGACGATATATCACCGTGACGTGTTTTTAGCGCGGTTATATCCGGTTCGGTTTTATATCTTATACAAATATATTTGATGTCGGACGCTGAATTTGTATATTTTTTCAGTTGTCACTTACCATTATATAACACATTTAATCGTATTGCAAGAGCTATCCATGAATTTTTATCTATACTGCCGACGAATTCCACCCTACATTTTTGGTTTATTTGCACAATCTCCCTTGATATGTGCCAGCAAATGTCATTTGCTTGTCAATTTCGTTGAGCACCTCGAGCTTACGCCGGCACCAAAGCGGCGCTATAAGCCCGCCCAAAGTCGAATCTCCGCATACCCGCCCGATATAAACCTCCGGCGGCAGAAGCTCGAGCTGCCCTATCACAATCCGGACATATTCCGTGAGCGTCATAAGCTTCACCTCGCCGCGCGCGTACATTTCGGCGAGCGGCGTTTCGGCGATAATATTGAGCATATGCAGCTTCACACCGCCGACTCCCAGACGCGCGAGCGCACGCGCCGTTTCGAGCATATCGTCCTCACCCTCTCCGGGCAGTCCGTTTATAATATGTGCGCAGACCTCGATATCCGCCGCTTTGAGCGTTTCGACGGCGCGCTCAAAGCAGGCGAAATCGTGACCGCGTCCGATACGTTCAAGCGTCGCGTCGTTTGACGACTGAAGCCCCAGCTCGACGGTAAGCGGTATTTTCTGCGCCGTTTCGCGCAGCACCTCAAGCACTCCCTCTCCAAGCGCGTCCGGGCGCGTCGCGATGCTCATCGCCGCGATATTATAGCCGCCGCAAAGCCCGATGACCTCGTTGTATACGCGCCTGAGCGTATCCGGCGGCGCATATGTATTGGTATGCGCCTGAAGATAGGGAATATAGCGGACGTCGGCTCCCCATTTGCGCCGCAGGAGGGCGCTTGCGTCGGTAAACTGCCGCGCTATATCATGTGTGGCGTCGGCGGAGGAGCTGCCGTCGCGGCAGTATATACATTTTCCCGAATTGGGGCAGGAAAAGCCTGCGTCGAGCGATATTTTGACGCATTTTGCACCATATCTCCTCCTCATTTCAAAATCGTAGGTATGATAGCGCTTGTTATCGCCGGAATATATAAAGCGCGGAGGATTTTTGCCGTCGTGAGATGCCATTATACTATCCTTTCGGAACAGCGGAGTCCTCCGCTGTTTTTTGCTTATTATTTTGTGCGGCTATTGACGCCGTTTTGTTTTTATGTTATAATATTGATAATTTTGTGGTTTAGGCTTGAACGTAAAAAATCAGCGTACAAATATTCTGTGCAGCTTAATTTTTTACGGACAAAACCTATTCAAAGACCGTTCGCGCGGAGATATACGTAGATAAGCGCATGACGCCGCCCTCGTATTGTCCCCGGGTCTTTATTTTTTATATGACATATGGGAGGTCAATTTATGGTTAAAAAAGGTTTCGACAACGACGAATATCTGCGCCGGCAATCCGAGCAGATTGAAAACCGCATAAAAAAATTCGGAGGTAAGCTCTACCTCGAGTTCGGCGGAAAGCTGTTCGACGATTATCATGCGTCGCGCGTACTGCCCGGCTTCAAGCCCGATTCCAAAATACAGATGCTGCGCAAGCTCGGTCACGATGTCGAGATCGTTATCGTGATAAATTCCGACGATATCGAAAATTCCAAGGTCCGCCGCGATATCGGCATAACCTACACGACCGACGTGCTGCGCTTAATCGACGTTTTCCGCGATATGTCGCTCTATGTCGGCTCGGTCGTTATCTCGCAGTATAAAAATCAGCCCGCCGTCGACGCCTTCCGCCGCAAGCTCGAAGCCTCTGGCATGAAGGTGTTCCTGCACTATCCGATCGAGGGTTATCCATATAACGTCAGCCACATCGTCAGCGAGGAGGGACTCGGTCACAACGAATATATTGAAACCACACGTCCCCTCGTCGTCGTGACCGCCCCCGGCCCGGGCAGCGGCAAGATGGCGACCTGCCTGTCGCAATTATACCACGAGAACAAGCGCGGCGTCAAGGCGGGCTACGCAAAATTCGAAACCTTCCCCATCTGGAATCTCCCGCTCAAGCACCCCGTCAACCTCGCCTATGAGGCGGCGACCGCCGACCTCAACGACGTCAATATGATCGATCCCTATCACCTTGAAGCCTACGGCACGACCGCCGTCAACTATAACCGCGACGTCGAGATATTCCCTGTATTGTCGGCAATATTCGAACGTATCCTCGGCGTGGGCGAATGTCCCTACAAATCGCCGACCGATATGGGAGTCAACATGGCGGGTCTGTGTATCTGCGACGACGACGCCTGCCGCCGCGCTTCCTACGACGAGATAATCCGCCGCTATTTCGCCGCCCTCTGCGATAAAAAGAAACGCGGCAAGGGCGACGAAGCGATATCAAAAATCGAGCTGCTGATGAAACAGGCGGGAATATCCGCTTCCGAACGCGCCGTCGTCGGCGCCGCCATCGCCCGCTCGGAGGATACGGAGGGACAGCCCGCCGTAGCAATCGAGCTTTCCGACGGACATATGGTCACCGGCAAGACCACTCCGCTGCTCGGCGCGGCATCTGCCGCGATACTCAACGCCGTCAAATATCTCGCCGGAATCGACCGCGGCGTTCATCTTATCCCATCTGAAATCATCGAGCCGATACAGAAGCTCAAAACCTCGACATTCGGCAATAAAAACCCACGACTTCATTCGGACGAAGCGCTGATAGCACTCTCGATCACCGCCGCCACAGATGTCACCGCCCGCTCCGCGCTTGAGGCTATACCCTCGCTCCGCGGCTGCGAGGCTCATTCGACCGTTATTCTTTCGCAGGTGGACGAGGATTTATACCGCAAGTTGGGCATAAACCTCACCTGCGAGCCTGAATACTCAAGCACAAAGCTGTTCCACAAATAAATTCGCGTCATGCGTTTCCGCATACGGGAAACGGTCGAAAACACACTCCGATTTGTTTTTTATTACGTTTATATATAAATACGTCGTCAGAAGCATGAGTTTCATCATGCTTCTGACGGCTTTTTATATTAATGTGATTTTTCAAGCCAACGCTTTACATATTCGCCGAAAAACGGCGTCGGGGTGAGGTCGCGGTGTATGAGCGACGGACCTGCACCGGGATGAAAATCCCACGCGGCGCTGTTATAACGGTTTTTATCTATCCACGCGAGAATCCTCGGCACCCATTCGCCGCTCGGCAGAGCCTGCGCGCCCTCGCGCGGTGCGGCGTCGTCGCCGTAATGTCCGTATTCGCCGATAAGTATCGGATAACGGTCGGCGATCAGCGTAACATAACGATCCCAGTCGAGCGGCTTCCACGGATAAACGTGCGCATCGTACATAATGTTTTCGCCGCACAGAGCGTATCCCTCGGCGCACAGCCGCAGATCAAAGCCCCAGTCAAGCCCTCCCGCTACGGCGACGTTTTCCGCGCCGACCTCTCGCACCGTGTCGAGCAGCTTCTGCATCCCGACGCACCGCACGCGCTTGCCGCCCTCGACAGCGTCTCCGCCGTCTCGCCATACGGCGTTTGTGACGTCGTGCGGCTCGTTATAAAGCCCGAAAATAACGCTCGGATGATTTTTATAACGCGCGGCGGCATCGTGCCAGAATACGACCGAATTTCCGTCCGGCATATTGTGCTGACCGATATTCCGTCCCCATTCGCCGAGATTTGACCAATGAAGCTCGAACAGCACGAATTTATCACGCCGCTCCGCCTCCGCTATCGCCGCGTCGCATAACGCGCGGTAGGACTGCGAAGTCGGCGAGGACGGCTCACCCGCCACATTCTGTTCGGGCGCAAAGCCGAACCAGCGATCCTGCGACACAGGCAGGCGTATGAGGTTTGCGCCCCAATCGTCGAAGGCGGCGCGCACCCTCGCCAGTATATCGGCGCACGCGGAGTCCCATTCAAGTCCGGCGCAGTTGACGCCGCGCAGTATCACGGTTTCGCCGCCGAGAGTCAGTCTGTTTCCATCGCATTTTAATATGTCTTTCATTTCCGTTACCACCTCATAATTCAGAGCTTGCAGAAAATGTTGATACATTGGGTTAATAATATCACACTATTGTTCAAATTACAACATTACAAAGATAATTTTTCCAAATATTTTTATTGAATTTATAATTGGGGTGTTATGGGTGATTTGTTTATGTTAGTTTGCCAGATAAGATAAATGTATTTACACAATGTGAGCCTCCGAAATTATTATCAGCCTAAAAACCAGCTGCCGATTCAGGGTAGGGACCCTGATTAGGCGGCGCAAGTCGGCGAAAACCACATCACTATACGCGAGAGAAATGGTGCGGTACAAACAAATTCATCCATACTCTTTAATAAACCTTTTTATTAAAGTTTTCGCCAGGCCTTTTCCAAAAGGCCGCGTACCCCTCCCCCGTCGAACTCACGTTATTTACACAATGTGAGCCGCCGAAAGAACATTTTTCGCCTGCGAAACGGGTGACGAACGATGCCATTGTCCGTTGCGTAAGGTATGCGGCAAGAGCAGAGCCCTTGCCCTACAATATAGGAATATCGGCATACCGGCAGAGAGCGCAGCGTCGCTATTGTACGCAGTTAGGTCAAAATTCCACCTGTTTTTTTGCGGTCATACATTATTCATAAAGGCTTGATATAATGAAATCAAACCGATTAAACGGTAAAACAGCGATCATATACGGCTGCATTTAATACAGATTTTTATCGGGAGGGTTACAAAAATGAAAAAAGCGTTGATTTTTCAGGGCGGCTGGGATGGACACGAGCCGGCGCTTACCGCAAAGCGTTTCGCGCGTCTGCTGACCGGTGAGGGAGTCGAGTGCGAAATATACGACACGCTCGACTGTCTGCGCGACGCCGAAAAGCTCATGACCTACGATCTTTTCGTTTCCTGCTGGACAATGGGCGATATCCCGCGCGAATGCTCGCAGAACATCGCCCGCGCGGTCGGAGCAGGCGCGGGGCTTGCCGGCTGCCACGGCGGTATGTGCGATTCGTTCCGTCAGGACACTGAATGGCAGTTCATGACCGGCGGTCAATGGGTGAGCCATCCGGGCGGCGACGGCGTCGAATACACCGTTAACGTCCGGCGCGGCAATTCTCCGATAACAGAGGGCATCGAGGA
>JBAXZA010000018.1:0-12877 GCA_041670545.1 Eubacteriales bacterium
AGAATTATGGCGGCGGGTATCACACGCCACCCTTGACCGCCGCGGTCTGCGGTTACACTTTCAAATAAACTCATTACAATGACATAGACGAAGATTCGTCCCAGCACACCGAACAGTTCCGCTTTTTTCTTAGTCATGACTGTTTTCCTCCAATGAATCAAGCCAAGTTTCGATTGCCTGCACTAAAATATACTGCTGCTGCAAAACAGCCAAGCCTGTTTCCGGGATGTCGGGAGCGTCCTCTTTCAGATTTATGTTATCTTCCAGATAGGATTTCAGTTCATTCACGCCGCTCTTGATATTGTTAAGGCAGCGAGTTCTTAATTCCGGCGGCAATTTGTCAATATTTACAATCACCGCATTAAAATCCAAGTAGAAATAAATCGGCTTTTCGGCAATTTCCAGCATGAGTGCTTCAAATTCTTTTTTTCCTGCATCCGTAAGAGAATAGACAGCTTTTTCAGGCATCTTGCCTTCTTTGACGGCAGTACCCTCAATCAGTCCTTTTTCTTCAAGCGCAAGCACCTTCTTATAAATAGATGGCGTGCTTACCTTCACCCATTTTGAAATGTTCCGGTATTCTACCAACTTTTGAATATCATAAGCGCTTAAATCCTGATCCCTCAGCATTCCCAACACGATTAAATCTATAGTGGCCATGATTTTTCTCCTTTCCTACTTGACAACTGCTATAAATTATAGTACAATAATTATCAGCTGTCAAGTACTATAAAGTAAACTACTATAAATTACTTGACGCTTAGGAAAGGAGAACACACAATGAAGCAAAAAAACAACAAAATGGAACTGCTGGGGAGCGCTCCCATTCCCAGAGCGCTTTTGGCTTTAGGACTTCCCACAATGATCGGAATGTTGATCAACGCCCTGTACAATTTGGTTGACGCGTATTTTGTCGGAGGTCTTGGCACAAACCAGATGGGAGCAATTACGGTAGCATATCCTCTTGGTCAAATTGTCGTGGGTCTTGGATTGCTATTTGGAAACGGTGCAGCAGCATACCTATCAAGATTGTTAGGTCGCGGAGACAAAAAGACAGCAAATAAGGTCGCCAGTACAGCGCTTTATAGCAGCGTAATCATAGGAGCAATCGTAATCCTTTGTTCTGTTATCTTCCTGAAGCCGATTCTTCGCCGGTTAGGTGCCATTGACGAAGTGATGCCTTATGCCATTTCTTACACAAGCATCTATATCATTTTTTCAATCTTCAATGTGTTTAGTGTAACCATGAACAATATTGTATCCAGTGAAGGTGCTGCGAAGACAGCGATGTGCGCATTACTGGCAGGGGCTGTGCTGAATGTGATTTTAGATCCTATTTTTATTTATACATTGAATATGGGTATTACCGGCGCTGCAATCGCTACTGCTGCCTCACAGATGGTATCCACCTTCGTTTATCTTGTTTACATTTTTAAGAAAAAGAGTATTTTCAGCTTTAGCATCAAGGAATACAGCTGCACGAAGGATGTTATGCCTGAGATTTTGAAAATCGGAATTCCTACTTTGATCTTTCAGCTGCTGACCAGCCTTTCTATCTCAATGATTAACAGCGCAGCAAAAGATTACGGCAGCTCGGCACTGGCCGCTATGGGGCCTGTCACCAAAATCCTGTCAATGGGTACACTTGTCGTTTTCGGCTTTTTGAAAGGATTTCAGCCAATTGCCGGATACAGCTATGGAGCAAAAAACTTCGACCGTTTGAATCAGGCAATTAAAACATCCATTTTATGGTCAACTGCTTTTTGCCTGATTTTTGGACTGGCTACCGTGCTTTTCTCGAACATAATCATGTCTGCCTTTACAAAAGATGATTTGCAAATGATTGAAATTGGAAAAGTGGCTCTGCGCGTCAACGGATTATCCTTCATTCTCTTTGGATTCTATACCGTTTATTCGTTTCTTTTTCTTGTCATGGGAAAAGCCAAAGAGGGCTTCTTTTTGGGCGCTTGCAGACAGGGAATCTGTTTTATACCTGTGATTCTGCTTATTCCTCAATTGCTGGGGCTTAACGGCATTCTCTTTGCACAGCCCATTGCAGATGTTCTTTCAGCTGTTATTACTGTGTTCATGGCAATCCATCTTCATCGGCAACTCAAAGCGGAACAGTCGAGTGTTCTCCGTTCAGAAAAGCCATTAGAGGGGAAAGGATAAAACTAATACCCTTTACATCACTTCAATTTATATGGAGGTATACTATGGCAGACAGCCAATAGATATTGTGTCCAATATGCAATAGTAAAACCCGAATTCGAATACAAACTGACACAACACTCTGTAATTTCCCACTGTATTGTTCCAAGTGCAAGCACGAAATATTAATTAATGCAAGTAATTTCAAGATAACAGTTATCAAAGAGCCAGACGCTAAGACGCAGAGCCGATAACCACCGAGTTTTACTCATGGCCATCGGCTCTGTTTTTGATTATTTACTTTGGCTCTCCACAGCGGCTTTCGCAGTTGCCTTGATGATTTCCATAGATCGTTCATCGCAGTTGTAAAGCATACGGACAAGATTTTCTACCTCGGAATCTTTGGACGGCTTTGTCAGCCTTTATGGTGAGAAAAAATGGGGCGTATCGATGTATGACTCAAGCTGTGCTTTAATCTCAAACTACATCAACCCTATTATCGGTGACTTGGTAGTGCAGGAAATCACACCTAAAGTAGCAGACAAATACATTCAAACCTTGCAAAAGACCAAGTGTGTTGTAAAACGCAACAGAACGCCAAACACCGAGTATCTAACACCGCAGAACATTGAAAAGATTGTTAAGCTCTTACGATGTGCCTTCAAGCAGGCGGTTAGATGGGAAATGATTGCGAAAAATCCTTTTGAAAATGCTGTACTGCCAAAGGTGGAGTACACAAAAAGGGATATATGGTCTGCGGATATGATTAGACAGGCTCTGGACGGTTGCACTGACAGCAAGCTCTATATTGCCATGAACTTGGCATTTGCCTGCTCCTTGCGTATTGGAGAGATTTTAGGACTTCAGTGGTGCAATGTTCATATCAGCGAAGAAGATATTGCGGCTGACAACGCCTATATCTACATTGATAAGGAGCTGACTCGTGCATCTAAACGAGCAATCGAGATGTTAGGCGAAAAAGACATCTATCACATTTTTACACCGCTCATGAGCAACACAAGCACCCGTATCATTCTCAAAAAGCCAAAAACTACATCAAGTGTTCGTAAAATTTTGTTGCCCAAGACAGTAGCGTATATCATGTGTGAGTGGAAAAAGGCACAGGATGAACTGAAACAGTTTTTAGGTGAGGAATATCAAGATTACGATTTAGTCATTGCTTTGCCAAATGGCAGACCATGTGAAAATCGGATTATTGAAAAAGAAATTTTGAACGTTAAAGAGAAATTAGGCTTGCCGAGAGTGGTTTTCCACTCCCTCAGACATTCCAGTACCACCTACAAGTTAAAGCTCAACCACGGCGATTTGAAAGCTACACAGGGCGATACAGGACACGCTGAGATAGATATGATTACAAAGGTTTATGCTCATATCTTAGACGAGGACAGAAAAATTAACGCTCAAAAGTTTGAGAGTGCATTTTACAACAATCCAGACCTAAGAAATGTTCAGCCTCCACAGGAACAGCCGCCGGCTACACCCGTTTTAGATGTTGACACCTTGGTTGCTACGCTTACAAGCTCTCCCGAACTGCTTGCAGCACTGTCACAGCTCGTTGCAGCTCAAAGTGCTGCAAAATAGCTTGCTAATGCTCCAATTAGCAAATGGGCAAATTTCTTAGCAAGAGTAGTGAAAATAGTTCGAGTCCAAATTAGCAAAAATATGTGACCAATTTTTCATAGATAAGGAAATAGCAAAACCTAATAAGCCAGTTGCAGCGAAAAACAAAAAAGCTGCAAATCCTTATAAATAAAGGCTTGCAGCATTGCTTACTGGCGTCCCCGACACGATTTGAACGTGCGACCCCTTGCTTAGGAGGCAAGTGCTCTATCCAACTGAGCTACGGAGACAAATATGAAATTGGTGGGTTTTACCCCTGTTGTGGATACGAACGGTTTCCCGCTTAGGAGGCGTGTGCTCTATCCAGCTGAGCGCGGGAGACGCACAATCCTACGGTTAAATATTATATCACATTTCCGGCACAATTTCAAGTGCACCGCCGAAATAATCACACAAAAAATAAAACGTCCCCGACAGCCGCCCGCACGGCTGACGAAAACGTTTTGCGGCGATGTATTCCGCCGATTATTTGAGATATTTCTCGATCTGCGCTATCACCTCGCGCAGAGCCTTGAGCCGCGCGTATTTTTTATCGTTCGATTCGACGATAACCCACGGCGCATATTCGGTGTTCGTATATTTGAGCATATCGTCGACAGCCTGCTCGTATTTATCCCACTTGTCGCGGTTGCGCCAATCCTCGTCGGTGATCTTCCACTGCTTTTCCGGCGTGTTCTGACGGTCGGTGAAGCGCTCTAGCTGCTCCTCGCTGTCGATGTGAAGCCAGAATTTGATGATAATCGCGCCCCTCGCACGCAGGCTTTCCTCAAAATGATTCATCTCGTCGAACGCCCGCTTCCACTGCGCTTCGGTGCAAAAACCTTCGATACGCTCGACCATCACGCGTCCGTACCACGAACGGTCGTATATGGCGATATGCCCGTCCTTTGGTAGACTCTTCCAAAAACGCCACAAATACTGGTGCGTTATCTCCTCGCGCGTGGGCGCTGCGATCGGTATGACCTCGTAGCCGCGCGGGTCAAGACCGTCGGTCAGACGCTTGATGTTTCCGCCCTTGCCGGCGGCGTCCCAGCCCTCGTAAACGATGATGAGCGGCGTTTTTGTCTGATACAAACGGTTATGAAGCTCAAATAGCTGATTTTGCGCCGCGTCAAGCTCGGCTTTATAGGTTTCGGCGTCGAGCGATGGTGTGAGGTCGACCTCTGACAGCTTTTGTATCGGACGCGGGACGATGGTTTCGTCGGTGCGTATCCCGATGACCTCGGCAGGAGACGGACGTTTTTTATCCTCGATAGCCGTTTCAAGCGCGTTTATGACCTTTTCGAGCACGACCTCGACGGCGTGCTTTCGGTCGGCGGCGTCGATCTGAATCCACGGAGCGTAATCGCGCGTGGTGCGGTCGATCATCTCGTCGAAAGCGTGCAGATATTCGTCGTAATCGCGGTGATGCTTCCAGTCGGCTTCGGTGACGCGCCAACGCGTCGCCTTGTTCGCTTCAAGGGCAGAGAAGCGTTTGCGCTGTTCCTTACGCGACAGGCGCAGGAAAAATTTGAGTATGAGATAGCCGTCGTCCGAAAGCTGCGTTTCAAAATCGAGTATTTCACGGAAACGCTGATCAAGCTCGCGCTTCGATATCTCATGCTCGACGCGTGAAATGGAAACCTCGCGATACCATGAGCGGTCGAATATCGAAATATTGCCGTACGCTGGAATCTTCTGCCAAAAACGTTGCATGATAGGGAAGCGCCGCTCGTCTGCGGTGGCTTCTCCGACGGTATACACCTTGAAACCGCGCGGATCAAGCTCGGAGATGAATTTTCCGATGATATTGCCCTTGCCGGACGCGCCCCAGCCCTCAAAAAGTACGATTACCGGTATGCCAAGCTGTTTGATCTGCTGCTGAAGCACGCCGAGCCGCTTCTGCGCTTCTTTGATGCGTGCCTTGCGCGTCGGGCGCGGCTCGCCCTCGTCCGGATTGGCAGGCTCTATGGCGGAATCGCCGCATTCGTCGTCTGTTTCGGCTTCGCGGATATTATCGTCGGCGGATACCGTTTCATTTTCGTCTGACACTGCGGTTTCCGCGATGTTCTGCTTGTCGTTTTCCATTTATTCCGACTCCTTTGAATTATTTGTTGATTTATGTGTGGATGTTTTCGCGAACGTTTTCGAACAGGTTTATGTGAACGTTTTCACGCAGGTTTATGTGAACGTTTTCGTATAGGTTTACGGGTACGAATCCGAAGGGTGCGGGACGCGGCGGCGCCCCTCACCCCTCGGACTCCCCTTCCCCCGCTGGGACGCGCAAGACGCGTGCGGCACTCCCGCGTGTGAGCGCACTATGCAAGATGAAGTCTCGTTAATGCCGCTGTTTCTATCCAAGCAAGGTAGGCGTAGCCGCACCAGCGGATATGTGTACCCTGATGCGCCGGACGATGGCTTCGTTCGTTCAGCGCGAAAATTATTGTCGCGGCAACCGCCGCCGTCGTTACCCGACCTCGGATAAACACATCGAGCAACGCGAGCCGAGCGCGGCTTGTTTTGACGCCTGCGCAGAATATGCGGCTTGTTTGAACGCCACCATCGTGCGCACTTCACACGCGGGAGCCGCGCCTTCTCAAGCGCACCGTTCCAAGGGAAAGCGGGAGAGTCTGAGAGGACGGAAAACCGTAGGGTTGTCCGTCCTTTCAGATTCGTACTTGTTTCGCAAACGAAAAATCATCGATAAACCCGCCGGCACAAGCTCGCAATCCGTTTCGCAAACGAAAATAAAAGGAAGCCCCACGCATAATGACATCATTTGTGATACTTTTCGCCGTTCATGATTGTGAACGCACGGTAAATCTGCTCGAGCAGTATCACCCTCATAAGCCGGTGCGGAAATGTCATGCGTGAAAATGACAGCCGCAGATCGCACGCCGCCTTGACGCTTTCCGACAATCCCTCCGAGCCGCCTATGACAAAATCTATCTGCGACACGCCCGAGAGCGCCACTGAACCAAGCTTTTCGGCAAGCTCCTCGCTCGAGAGCTGCTTGCCCTCGACGCAGAGCGCGATTTTGTACGCGCGCGGACGCAGGGCGGCGAGCAGCTTCGATGAAACCGACGGCGTGTCGTCGAATTCAAGCGTTGTAAATCGGCAGTATGCGCCAAGGCGCTTTTCAAATTCGGCGGCGGCGTCGGAAAAATATTTTTCGCTGTTTTTTATCCCGCCTGTGACGAGCAGCTGTAAACTTAACATTGTTTCTCCTTGCTTTGGTGTTCAGCGGGATATAATCGTCAGACATTCGCCTGCCGGAGCGACGTTCAGAACCGTTTTCAGCCCCCGCGCTTCAAGCTCGCGCATAGTCGTGCCGTATGCGAGCCGCGGCGTGTTGTTCTCCTCGCTCAGATGCGCGAGCGTTATGCTGTGAGCGCCCTCCGACGCTAAAACTGCGGCGGCGGCGGCGCACTGAGCGTTTGAGAGATGCCCGTAATTCGAGCGTATACGCGCCTTGAGCTGTGCGGGATAGCCGCCGCAGCGCAGCATATCCGGATCGTGATTCGATTCGAGTATAACATCGTCGCAGCCGGCAAGCATCGATAGGATCTCGTCGGTCATATGACCGAGGTCGGTACAGACGCCGAGCGTCCGGTTCTGTGAGCGCAGGATATAGCCGCAGCTGCCGTCGCTGTCGTGCGGGGTATAAAACGATCGCACCTCGATATTTCCGATTTCAGCTGACCATACCGGAGGGTGAGGGGTCACGCCGGCACCGTTTGAAACTATATACGGAGCGCTTTGCTCCGGAGCGTAGATGTTGGCGGCGCATTTTTTTGTGAGCACCGGAAGCGCTCGTATATGGTCGATATGCTCGTGCGTTATGAATATCGCCGAAAGCGACGCCGCATCGCAGCCTGCCGCTGTTACTGCGCAGCATATGCGTTTAGCCGAGACGCCGGCGTCAATAAGCACCGCCGTGCCGTCGAGCCGCGCGAACACCGAGTTGCCGCGCGAGCTTGAAGCTATGGTCATAATGATATCGTGCGGCGGATTGATTGCATTTATTTCCATTTAATTACCTGATTCATACGGATTTTGCGGCATATCCTCATTCCGATATAAACGAATCGAAGAAGAACAGCTCGAGCGAATCGAGCGCGAAGGTGACAAGCAGCGGAACTATGATATACATTATCCTGCGCGCGATGCTCTTTCGTTTCAGCTCGTCCGCGAGCCACGCGTCCTTTTTTTCATCGTCCCACGACGCGTCAAGCTCCTCTCGCGGCGTTGGGGCGCGCGAAAAGCCGCGGTTAAGTATCACAAACGCCGCGAACGCCGCTATGAGCAGCGCGTAATATATAGGATAGATCGGCGCAAACTCATAGTGTATCGCCACGCGGAATATCGTATAGGATACGATCGTGCCGCCCAAAACGGCGAGCAGCCGCTTCCATTTGACCTTGGAAAGGCTGACTCTCAGCTCCTGCTGAGCCGTGTATTCGTGCCGCGCGACCTTGTATTTTTTTGTTCTTTTAGCCATGTTTATTCTTTCATTAGGTCTTGTTCGTAAAATGAAAAATCACGAAATAAAAACCATATATCCGAGTTTTAATTTCGGATTTTTCGGTATAATACAAACTTTTCAATATATTTTTATACAATTTGACAGTTTGCAGCGATTTTACGAACAAGAGCTAAGAAACCTCTTTATTCAGATGTTCCTTGGATTTGTGTTAGGGCTTGTTCGTGAGTCCGTGTAATGCGTCAGGCGCATTGCTGCTCCTCGGATTCGCCGCTTAACCCTCGAGCTTGGTCGCGCCGACGGTACGCACGCGCAGGATATGGCACGCGCCCGCGCCGAAAGCACCGTCCTCGGCGGCGCGGAAACGCTCGACATCCTCAACCGGCACAAACGCCTGAATCGTTCCGGCAAAGCCGCCGCCGTGAACTCTCCATGCGGCGCGGCGAGCGCAGCCCGAAAGCGTATGCTCCGCGACGGCGAGCGCGAGCGACAATCCCTGCTCGGCTACGTTTACCGTGGTGTAAACATTTTGAAGCTTCATATAGCTTGAGCGTCCGGATGCGAGAACGCCGTCGAAAAACGCGTCGATATCGCCGCGGCTCAGAGCGTCGCCCTGAACCTTTACGCGGTCGTTTTCCTCAATGAAATGCAGAGCGCGGAGTATGGCGCGGTCGCCGAGCTTTTCGCGAAGCTCTGGTATTTTTGAAGCGATATCGTCATAGGCAAGTCCGCGCAGAACCTTGCGTCCGAACACGGCGGCGACCGCTTTCATCTCGGCGGGAACAGACGCATAATCGGCGTTGAGGTCGGCGTGATTGCCGCCGGTGTTGACGATGCAGAGCGCATAGCCCGCGCCCGAGAGGTCAAACGGCAGCTTTTCGACAACGGGCGACGCGGGATCGGCAAAATCTATCGCGACAAAGCCGCCGACGGCGCACGCGGTCTGATCCATAAGTCCGCAGGGCTTGCCGAAGAAAACGTTCTCGGCGTACTGCGCGATAACGGCGATGGTCGGAGCGTCGATGGCGGCGCCGTTGTACATATAATTGAGCAGATTGCCGACCATATCCTCGAACGCGGCGGAGGAGGAAAGTCCGCTGCCCTTGAAAACGTTGGAGGTGGTGTATGCGCAAAGTCCGCCGATTTTATAGCCGCGCTTCGCAAAACCATCGCACATTCCGCCGATAACGGCGTAGGAGGTGAAAAATTTGCCCTCGTCCACCGCAATTTCGGATATCCCGACGACGTCCTCCGGAAATCCCTCGCTTTTTATGCGTATAACATTATCGTCCGCCGGTGCGGCGACGGCGATTATATCGAGGTCGATGGACGCCGCAAGCACACGTCCGTAATTATGATCGGTATGGTTGCCCGATATCTCACTGCGTCCCGGTACGGAATAAAAGCCCGCGCCGTCGGCGTCGCCGTATATTGCGATAAAATTATCCGCGGCGTCACAATAGCGCGCGCGCTGTGCGCCGACGTTTTCGCCGCCGTAAAGAGTTATGAGCGCGGCGTCATATCCGCCGTTTTTCAGCTTTGCTTTAAGCTCTGATGCTTTCATAATATCACACTGCTCCGTTTATGTTAAATTTTGATTTTTATTCAGTTATTTATTATTATACAATATAAATATTGCGGCTTCAACAGCGTTCACAATATGTTTACAAAAACGTACGCCGCGTATCGCGGAATATGCTCGACGCGACATAAAACGGAGATGGGGTTGACTTCAGACATTATCTGCCGTCAGCCATAAAAAAAGCGCGGATATCAATATCCGCACACAGCAAAACAGGTCATATGTAAACCGTAAATCAATTTTCCGCACCGCCGGTGAGATAGTCGCTCTCCTCCCACAAGCCATCGAAGCCGCGCTGACGCAGTGCTTCGTATACCGCGACGGCGACGGTGTTCGAAAGATTCAGACTGCGCAGCGACGCTCTCATCGGCAGCCGGACGGTATGGTCAAGATGAGCGCGCAGAAGCTCCTCGGGCAGTCCCTTTGTTTCCTTGCCAAACATGAGAAATACACGGCGCGGATATACGGCGTCCGAATAGCAGCGCGGCGCTTTTGTGGTGAAATAATATATCTCCTCGCCGGCGTTTTTCGTCATGAAATCGGCAAGGCTGTCGTAATAGGTGATGTCGAGCTTGTCCCAGTAATCGAGTCCGGCGCGCTTGAGCTTGCGGTCGTCTATCTCGAAGCCGAGCGGCTTTATGAGGTGGAGCGACGCTCCCACGGCGGCGCAGGTGCGCGAAATATTGCCGGTATTCTGCGGTATCTCCGGCTCGCACAGCACAATATTGAGGTCAGACATGGTTTTGGCTGATATCCTTTCAAATATAATAATCGTAACGCATTATTTATTTCACACGATGCTTTTTGCGGCTCAAATATTATGGAACATCTGAATACTGAATTTCCCGCGGCAGATGTCAGCGCCGCGCGTTCAGATATTGCCCTCCCACGCCGGCGGCTGCTCCTTCATCGCATGATATATTTCCGCAAGCTCTGTGAGCAGCTCCGGATGGGCAAAATCTCGGTGAGTGACCATGTTTATATCGCGTACCATATTGGAATTTTCAATAGGTATGATCGCGAGCCTGCCGCGGCGGGCGTCGTCAAGGCAGACGCTTTTCGCCATAATTGAAATGCCCAGATTGAGCGCGACAAGCTCCTTTATCATGGTGGCGTTGTCAAGCTCAATGCTTACGCGCAGATTCTTGATCGATTCAAACTGGGCGTTTAAAAAGCTGTCGATGAGCGCGCGCGTTCCGGATTTTTTTGTGCGCATTATAAACGTTTCGTCCTTGATGTCGGCAAGCGTAACGCTCGCTTTCCCCGCAAGCTTATGCTCCGGCGAGGTTATCAGCACCAGACTGTCGGTGTCGAGCAGAGTCGAGGTGAAATCCGGCGACGGGAGACTGCCCTCGACAACCGCGATATCAAGCTCATAGTGCCGGAGCTTGTCCTGTATCTTTTTTATGGAATCCGTGGATATATTTACCGTAGTATTGACGTGCTCGTTGCAGTACATCGCGATTATCTGAGGTATAAATATTTCGCTTATGGTCTGCGTGACGCCTATCGAGATATGGTTGACGTTATTTTTGCAATCCTCGATAGCGTTGCGCGCGCCGTCGCTCAGTCCGAGTATGCGGTGAGCGTATTTGAGCAGAATATCCCCCTCGGGCGTGAGCTTCAGCTTGTTTTTCACACGGTTGAATATCTTGATATTGTATTCTTCCTCGAGCTGCTTTATATGATGGCTGACGGCGGGCTGTGTCAGATTCAGCTCGCGCGCCGTTTCGGTGTAGCTTTTGGTATCGGCGAGGGATATAAGCGTCCTCACCTTCGCGTCGATCATGCTTCTCCCTATTCTTTCACACAGCGCCGGTCATATCGCGGCGCGTAATTTCTGTTCCGGCACAGCTATGTCAGCTTCTGCCGTCCGGAACGTATTTCAGTATTATATCGCGCATCGCGCGGTTGCGCTGCTCGAGCCGTGAGCCTTCGTCACCGTCCGGCACATAATGCAGGATATCGTCCGGCTGGCATTCGAGCGCCTCGCAGATCTTCGAAAGCGTTTCGAAGCGCACCGCCTTGGCTTTATCGTTTTTGAGGATAGACAGATTAGCCATGGTTATTCCGACGCGCGCGGCAAGCTCTGTCACGCTTATTTTGCGTATGCTCATCATTACGTCGAGCGTTACGATTATCGCCACGGTGCGCCCTCCCTCATGTTTTCCGGTATGCTTTTCATATCGTCAGATCGTTCTCCTCTTTGAGATCGATCGCCTTCTGCACCAGATGCCCCAGCGCCGCGCAGATTATCGAAACCGTTAACCCGACGATACATACAAACAGCGAAATGAGCAGCGCCGCCGCGTTCAGCATTCCCATGAAATACAGCGCGACTCCGCCGGCAAACAGCGCAATGACATCGAATATCGCCATGCGTCCGATGATATCCAGACTGCGGATATTCACGGCTGAAAACGAATTATCGCGTCCTATCTCGACTCCGATCATGAAAAAACGAGCGTCGGCGATATAAAACGGCACTGCCATCATCCAGACGAATATTAGTATCGGCATGAACATAAAATCGTTTTTGCCGTCGAAAATAAGCACCTGCCGCCCGAGTACGGGCATAACGACGAAAAATATCACCGCGCCCATCACCGCCACAAGAAGGGCGATCACCTTCAGCCATTTTGCAAGCGTGGACTGCTTCACTGTACACCTCCCACGGATGAGCATCGCGGCTTACACCGCCTCCGTTTGGCATATTATAGCGCAGTTTATCTCTTTTGTCAATGGGGGTTTATCGATTTTCAATATATCAAGTGAGATCATGGGGTGGGTTTTATGTTCGGGGCGTTTTCGCGGACGTTTTGCGCTCGGGACGTTTTCGCGGCGGTTTTGCGGACGTTTTTCGCGGACGTTTTTCGCGGACGTCTAACGCGTGGGCGTTTTCGCAAATGTTTTTGTTAAGGTTTACGGGTACGAATCCGAAGGGTGCGGGACGCGGCGGCGCCCCTCACCCCTCGGACTCCCCTTCCCCCGCTGGGACGCGCAAAATACGTGCGGCACTCCCGCGTGTGAGCGCTCTCTGC
>JBAXZA010000019.1:0-12333 GCA_041670545.1 Eubacteriales bacterium
CACCCTCAACGTCTACAACTGGGGCGAATACATCTCGGTGGACGACGGCGGCGAGGGTGCGTTCGACGTCAACTCCGAATTTGAGCGGCTGACCGGAATCCGCGTAAACTACGCCAACTTCGCTTCTAACGAGGAGCTTTATGCAAAGCTGAAAAGCGGCGGCGCGTCCTACGACGTCATAATTCCGTCGGATTATATGATTGCGCGGCTTATTAATGAAAATCTGCTCGAAAAGCTCGATTTCTCCAATATCCCCAACTTCGGATATATCGATCAAACCTATGTGAACCCCGAATATGATCCGAAAAACGAATACAGCGTTCCGTATATGTGGGGAACGGTCGGAATTATCTACAATACCACAATGGTAGACGAGGAGGACGACGTTCACTCGTGGGATATTCTGTGGAATGAAAAATACGCGAACAATATCCTGATGTTCTCAAATTCCCGCGACGCCTTCGCCATCGCGCTTTTCAAGCTCGGCTATTCGATAAACACCACCGACGCAGGGCAGCTTGAGGACGCTGCCGACGCGCTCAAGGATCAGAAGCCGATTGTTCAGGCATATGTAATGGACGAAATATTCGATAAAATGGGCGGCGGGGAAGCCGCCCTCGCGCCCTATTACGCCGGCGACGCGCTGGTTATGATAGAGGACAACCCCGACCTCGCGTTTGTCATTCCCGACGAGGGGACGAATCTGTTCGCCGATGCCATGTGTATTCCTAAGGGCGCAAAGAATAAGGAGGCCGCCGAGCTTTATATCAATTTCATGTGCGAAACGCTCGTGGCTCTCAAAAACGCCGAATATATCGGCTATTCGACGCCGCATACCGGAGCGTTCGAGTATCTCGGCGAGCATCTGAGGAACAGCGAAATAGCCTATCCATCCGCCGAAACACTCGCAAATACCGAGGTTTTTATCGCTCTGCCCGATGCGACGACTAAGCTTGTCGACAGCCTGTGGACGGAAATACTCTCGAACGTCGGCACAAATCCGTGGATGACGCCCGTAATCCTCGTTGCGGCGCTCGGACTGACCGTCTACATCAATGTGCGCCGTATGTTCAAAAAGCGAAAGGGCAGCGGCGGGTACTCGTCCTCTTGAAAGAGGCTGATCTGCGCGGCGGAAATTTTAAACCAGACAATATATCAATATATATTGCTGCGGTGTTACTTTCTATATCAGAGCTTAGTGCTTTAAACCTTTGACGCATGGAGGATTGCCATGAATGATAAAAAACGAACCGCCGCCACCATCGTATGGGGACTTGCCCTTGTGGGAGCTGGCGTCGGCTATCTCGGCAACAGCATCGGCTGGTGGTCGGGTTTTACCCTGTTCTTCTCGGGCTGGTGGTCGCTGTTTATTATCCTGCCCTGCCTTACCTATATCATTGACCACGGGCCGAAAAGCGCGCCGGTCATCGGACTTATCGTCGGCGCTCTGCTGCTTTTGTCGGCTCAGGCGAAATCGCTTAATCTCGGCGGACTGATACTGCCGTTCTGCCTGATCGCCGTCGGCGTCGTGATTATACTGCGGAATTCGGTGTTCAAATACCGCCGCATTGTCAATGCGCAGACCGGAGAGAGCGTTTCGATACCGGTTTACAACTGCGTTTTCAATTCGCGCACGATAGTTTCAAAGGGCGAACGCTTTGACGGCGCGTCGGTCACCACCGTTTTCGGCGGACTGTCGCTCGATATATCGAATACCCTCATCGAAAACGACGTTATCATCGACGTCACCACCATATTTGCCGGAGCTTACATCAAGCTGCCGTCCAACGTCAACGTCAAGATAACGGCGTCGCCTGCTCTCGGCACGATACAGAATCATCTGACCGACCGCGATATTCCGGGCGCACCGACGGTTTTTATCACCGGAAGCTGCGTTTTCGCCGGTACGGACGTCCGCTGAACATATAAAACGAAAAAATGCCATAAAATCGCTGTTTACGCGAAAGGCGCGGTGTTAAAGCGCTGCGCCTTTCGTTATATCTGCCATGTCGGCGGCATATTTATTTTGCATAACGAAAAATCATTGGTAAAATTTGATAAAATCGTTGACAAATTAAGACTAAACGTGTATCATATATTGGTAAAGACAACATACGCGCAGCATAATAATAACATATAATGTTATATATAAAATTTCAAACGAAACAAATGTCAGCGTCGCCGCAAAACCCCATCCGATCGGTATTCACACAAAATCCGGGCAGTTTGGAGGATTTATATGAATATAAAACAAAGTCCGCGCGTGAGCGACGTCGTAGTCTGCGGCGGAGGCATCGCGGGGATCGCCGCCGCCCTCGCGTCCGCGCGCGCCGGAGCGAAAACCATCTTATGCGAAAAGGAATACGCGCTCGGAGGGCTTGCCACCCTCGGGCTTATCGTCGGCTATCTGCCGCTCTGCGACGGAAACGGCGTTCAGATGTCCTATGGCATCTGCGACGAGCTTGCGCGGATGTCCGCCGCCCTGCCGGGAACGGAATATTACAGCGCCGCATGGCTCGATGCCAACGGTTCTCAGGAGCAGCGCAAAAAACAGCGCTATGAGATACGCTATAACGCCGCGGGCTTTATGATCGCGGCGGAGCGCCTGCTCTGCGGCGCCGGAGTCGAAATATTATACGACGTGCGCCTTTCCGACGCTTCGGTGAAAAACGGAAAGCTCCGTGCCGTCACCGTCGAAACCAAGCGCGGCAAGACCGATATCGAAGCCGCCGCGTTTGTCGACGCAACAGGCGACGCCGATCTGTGCTATTTCGCCGGAGAGGAAACCGTCGAATGTGAAAGCAACAGCCGCACCGGCTGGTATTATTCGAACGGGCGAGAGGGCGTAAAGCTGCACGTCCACAGCGATCCTTATGGACCGAACGCTCCCGCCGGGCTGATGAAATTCGGCGGCACAAGACCGGAGGATATCTCGGCGCACATGATCGCGATGAGGGCGTTCATCGACGAGGACGTCCGCAAAAACCGCGAGGGCGACGACAGCTTTTATCCGCTTATAATCCCCGCTTTCCACGGACTGCGCACGACGCGTCGGCTCGCCGGAGCGTTTGAGTTTTCCGAGGATAAGCATGAGGGCGTTTATTTCCGCGACGCCGTCGGAATGATTGGCAACTGGAAAAAACGCGGCCCGCGATATACCATCCCGCTGCGCTGTATGTGCGGCGCGGCAAGCTCCAACCTCTACGCCGCCGGACGCTGCGTCTGCGCGGACGACAGCGGCTGGGATCTCACCCGCGTGATACCCACCTGCGCCGTCACCGGAGAAGCCGCCGGTCAGGCGGCGGCGCTTACAGCATCGCTCGGAGCGTCACCGTCGTACAGAATGCTCGCGTCGGCGCTCACCTCGCGCGGAGTCGTTCTTAACCGCGAGCTGTTCGATAATTTCATGTAACAGCTGTTAATTTTTATGATGAATAAATTCGTCATATCATCTGAATATTAAAGAGGTATATTATGCAGAATTACAATTTTATGCTCCCTATATGGGACGGCGACACCGTTTATAACGAAGCAATACTGCCGCTCGAGGATCCGCACGCGAAAAGCGACGTTATACCGCTTTTATACCGCGCCGAGGAGATAATTTCGGTTTCGGACAGCACGCTCACCACCCGCTTCACCTCCGGCATCGATTATGTGCTGCGCGACGGCGGAATCGTCATACCCCAAGGCTCGCGCATCAAAAAAATGGCGTGGGACGAGTACAATCCCAAGGACAAATCGCCGAACGCCTTTACCGATATCGGCTTCACCTGCCGTGACGGCGGCTATCTGCGCTTTGCCGAGGGCGCTGAATATCACGTCGCCGATTATTTCGTCACCTACCGTCACCGCGGAGTATGGCAGGGACCGAAGATAGCGCCAAACGCGAACAAGCTCAAAAAATTCCGCTCCAAGCTGAGCCGCGGCGACGGCGTCACCGTAGCGATAACCGGCGACAGCATAGCCACGGGCTGCAATTCGAGCGGCATGGCGGGCATAAACGTCCCGCCGTATCTGCCCATATGGACGACGATGATATGCGAGCATCTCGCCTCGAAATACCGCTGCGACGTGCGGGAGCTTAACCGCGCGAAGGGCGGCATGGTTTCGCAGTGGGGCATCGACACCGCGCACGAGAGCTTCGACGGCACTTCGCCCGACCTCTGCATAATCGCCTACGGTATGAACGACGCGTCGGGTGAGATCCCATCGGAAACGCTCTGCGCAAATTACGATAAGATCGCGCAGATCATGCTCGAAATCAATCCCGCGTGCGAATTTTTGTTCGTATCGACGACGCTGCCGAATCCTCTCGCAAACCAGTTCTATAAAAAGCACGAGGAGCAGGAGCCTATGCTTTACGAGCTTGCCGAACGTTACGGCGCGAAGGCTGACGTCGTTCCCATGACGAGCGTTCATAAATACCTCATGACGAAAAAACGTTATTACGACATGACCGGCAATAATATCAATCATCCCAACGATTTCCTCGCCCGCGTCTACGCGCAGGCAATCTGCGGCACGATTTAAACGTTGCGTAAAGCACGCCGGATTTATACATATCCGGACAATAAAAACCATCGAAAGAAGAAATTCTTCCGATGGTTTTTTTATAGCAGCAGCCTTTGAATATTCTGTTTGACTGAATGATAATATACCGTTAGGCAAACGAAATATTGCCGGAATTACAGCTGTTCAATCCCGAATTCTTCGCGCAGACGGTCAATGCGGTCGCCGTAGCGGTAGCGTTTGTCATAATCTGAATTGTTAAGATAATGCTCGAGCGCGTCGGCGTCCTTGAGCGCTTCGCACCAGATGTTGTGCGTCAGGTTTTTATCGTTGTGATTGTAGATCATTTCACAGATGCGGTCGATTTCGTCCTGCGTGAACAGCTCGAGCGAGGCGAGAATGTCCTGCGCGTGCGCCGCGCCGAAGTAGCCGTGCCGGCGGTGCATATCGCCGGTGACCGGAAAGCTGATATAGAGCCAGAGGTCGTGCAGCAGCCCCGCGCATTTGCAAAGCTCGGGATCAAGCCCGCGCCTGAGCGCGATGAGCGCGCACAGATCGGCGACGCCCGCCAAATGTATAATTGCCTTTCGCTGATTGCCCGCCTTGCTCATCAGCTCCCCGATAACGGCGAGCTTCAGCTTTTCGTAGCGCTGCTCTCCCATATGCTCCACCATATCAAATACCGGTCGTTACAAAGCAATAACGGGAACGCCAGCTGTCGGGCGAATAATTTCCGTTTGGCCCAAAGCTTGTGGTGGTGACCGAATAGCTCTCGCCCTGCGGATTATGATGCGGGCCGAATAAATTGCGGTTGCCGATGATAAGCTCGAGCGCGATTTCATTATCGCCCTCGCGGATAAAGCGCGTGACGTCGGTTTCATAAGCGTCCCACACGAGGGTATCGGCGAGAACGCCGTTTATATGCACTCTCACGGCGCAGGCGTTGGGGCGGGGAAGCGACAGCTTGACGTGCGATGTTATGCGGTCGATGAAAACATTCTGCTTGAGCGTAATATTTCCGGAGAAGAACGGATAACCCTGCGTCACAAGCTCGCCGTGCGTCAATGTGAGACTGCGCGGACCGACGGTAAAGCCGCCGTCGGTAAAGAGGGCGCGCCGCGCGCCGCGCGTATAGGGCGCTTCCGAGCGGACTCCGAAATCTCCGAGCAGATACATACTTTCAATCTCGGTGTCAAAGGTGAGCTTGTTGCGCTCTGTTTCAAGCACATTTTCGCCGAAAAGAACGTCGTAGACCTTCTGCTTCTGCGCAAACGCTCCGGTGACTGTTATTTCATTGTGTCCGGCTCTGCATAAGCCGGTGATGTTAATCTTTTTGAAGCTGCGGTCGCGCCACCACGACACAAGATCGTGCCGCACCTCGCGTCCGTTGACCTCGATGCGCCAGCCGCGCGCGTATTCGCAGACGAGATACATCTCGCGACCGGTATCGAAATCCTCCGATACCTCGAAGGTGTAGCGCAGGCGCAGGGGAACATTGGCGCGGGCGGCGAGCAGCTCGTCCATAATGCCAAGCACGGGCTTTGCATCACCGAAATCGCCGAACGTGATCTCCACGCCGCGTCCATTCTCCTTTTCGGTGAGCGTTCCGAGCGCATAGGCGGCATAATCGAGCGTCAGGGCGTTCAATTCGCTTTTCGCCGCGTCGATCTCCCATTTTTTGCCGAGTTTGAGCGGCAGGGCGTCATATTCGCGCTGCATTACGTCGGGAATGTCGTCGCCGGTGAGGATTATCACCGACTGCATAGGCGCAAGCTCGAGCGAGATGTATTCGACGCCGTCCTCGCGCCTGCTGTCGGGAGTATACGCCTTGAGCGTTTCAAGGCGGTAGCCTGTGACCGGATAATCGGTCTTTATCGCCATTGTGACGCGGTGTGAATGTTCGCGGTCGAGATTTGCGGCGAAATACGCGGTATTGCGTCCGTCGTCAAAGGTTCGCGCGGTGACGTTTATATCGGCGTCCTCGCCGCCGTCGCCGCAGATCGAGCACAGCTTCATGTTTTCCGACGTAATTATACCGTCTGCAAGCTCCGGATCGGACGGCAGGGGGATGATAACATCGTTCAGCGCTTTAAGCCGCGAATCATAGCGTCCGTTTATGCGGTAGGGCAGCGTTCCGGCGGAGAAAATTTTGCCGCCGTGCGATGCGAATTCGACAAGCAGAGCGTAGGTTTCCTCTGATAATGTTTCGAGTGATGGCAGAATGACGCGCGTATATTCGCGCTCGCCGATAATGAAGCGTCCGCCGTCGATATGTCCCAGATTATGTATGATCGTTTCGTCGCCGAAATGATAGCCGACGTGCATGCCGGAAAGCATACGCGCTGTGCGTTCAAAATCGCGGTCGAGCGACGCTAATTTTTCGCCCGAGGATATCCACGCGCTGCGCATCGGATGAAGCAGCAGAGTGCCGGCGATCTCATTTCCGTCGGCAAGCAGCTTGCCCAGCCGCGAGATGTAGTCGTTGAAAATTTTATAATCGTCCCACCACGGCGACTGCTCGAAGATGGTGCATGGATAATCGCGCTTGCGCAGTCCGCGGATGGTGTAGCCCTCCAAATGCGCACAGACTAAGTTTACGCCGTTTAAAAACTGCCATTCGGCGATCCATTTAAGCTCTGCAAGCGAAACGTCCCAGCCGGTGAGGGCGAACGATTCGGTCAGCACATGGCGGCGCCCGCACTGTGCCGCCGCCGAACCCACCTGCTTTGGTATTATCGGCGACGCGATGTGCCGCCCAAGCCAGTCGACGCCCGGAACGTGCATATACTCATAAAGCGGCATGACGCCGCCGGTGAAGCGCATCTGCGATGCGAGGTTATCCTCCGCCATCGCGTGACCGGTGAAGCGGCAGTTGTGCGCGCCGCACCAGTCGTAAATCTGTTTGCCGAACGATTCGGTATAGAGCCGCGAAACCACGCTCCAAAAATCGTAGCGGAATTTTTCCGCGCCCAAAACGTCATAAAACAGGCAGATGAGCGATGGAGTCGGATCATAGCCGTGCGTTTTGCCGAATTCTTCGGGCAGTATGTACGACCACGGAACGCCGCGGTTGGCAAGCTGCGGCTCGTCTGTGAAAAAGCCGGGCATGGTTTTGCCGCCGAAGTCGCTGCCCAGCTTGTCGGCATATTTTTCATAGGTGGAGTCGATAAAAGCGCGCACGACCTTAGGATTGAGCAGATCGACGTAATATGGGTTGCTGTCGTGGCAGACGGCGTAAATCGAGCCGCCGTCCGAGCAGAAATCTACCGCTTCGGCGAGCGATTTTTCAAAATAGCGGTAATGTCCCGACGCGGAAACAGTGTAGATTCCGCAGAGCGTACCGGGAAGGGAGGCGAGAACGGACTGCGCGTCGGCTTTCGCCGCTTGGCAGTCGATTTTGTGACATTCGATATAGCGGACGTGATATTCGTCGCCGAGAGCGGTGACCTCACCGCCGGCAAAGCCGCTGGGCCAGCCGTCCTCGTCGTACGCCCACGCTTCCATGTGTTCCTTTTTCGCTTCATCGACGCAGGCGGAAACGCAGCCGAACCAATCGTCGGACATATATTCGGTTTCAAGTCCTCCGCGGGCGTGCATAAAGAAGCCGCCGAGACCGGCCGCTTTCATCGAGCGTATCTGACGCCGCAGCTCATCGGGAACGAGCTTATCGTTCCACGACCAGAACGGATGTCCGCGATATTCTTCGGACGGATTTTTAAGAGAGCAGAGAAATTCGGTCATATATATCCTCCGGCGGCGCTGACGCCGCAAATACGATTTATGCAATAAAAGTGCAAATAACGATGGCAGGTGCGCGTTTTTCTAAGGTTCCATAAGGAAAAGCTGCGCAAAAGACTTTAATCATAATGAAAACATACCGCTTAGTTAACATTCCCCCGCGGATCACTGCGAAATTACTCATAGCGCGCGGATATTTGTTCGCGAAGGGTGGAGAACAGGGAAATCGCGGCGAAAATGAACGCGACGCCTATCACGGCGTTGATCATCCAATATTCGCTCCATGTATACATACAAATAATATTTGCGGCCGACGACAGCGCGGACACAACGCCTGTGACAGCGAACAGCTTGACGCGGAGATGAAGTCCGCCGAGCATTTTCGCTCGCTCGTCCATCAGCTTTTTAAAGCGTATATCCTCCTCGACGCCGGCATAACGGTCGATTGTGTGCGACATTGTGCGGCAGACCGACGCTATAAGCATTATGAACGCGGCGGCGGCGGCTATCGATAGGATTATCGCCGCGATGTACATATATAATGTAGACGAGCGGCGGAAAACGTTGTAATTATAATAAGAATGTCCGAGAGCGTATGTAACGCCCCAGAACGCGGCGTCAAGCACTCCCCATACCGCCGCCGTGACTACCGTACGCCGCGTATCGGGTATCCTCCTGCCAAGGACGCAAAAGCCGGCGGCGACGAGCAGCGCCGCGACGAAATCGGGCGCAAAATTCACCCCGTCAAGCCATATGTCAAAGCAGAGGACAAAGCCGGCGAGAATGAACGCGATTCCGGTGCGGATAACGCGTCCGTCCATACGGCGGCTGTCGGACGCGACGTTTTCGGCGTAATGGCGCTCCAGCTGACCGATAAAAACGCCGTCTGAGGATACTCCTCGCCAAAACTGCGCCGAAACGATGAACCAAACAATACCGAATATTCCGGTCACGGCAAGATTGAGCATGAGCAGAGCTGTGCCGTAATTTGATATGTCAAAATTTTCAAACGCCGTTATATAGCCGGTATAGTCGCTTGTGGAGAGATAAGTGCATTCGGGCAGGATATTGAGCGCGGCGCGGACGACGACAAACGCCGCCGTTACCGTTTTCGTTTCGGTGAGCCGCAGCCGAATCGGATTTTTCTCCGATGTGTCAAAGCGCGTCGCGAGATAGCCCATGCCCTCAAAAATATGAGAGAACATATGCAGCAGCAGTCCTCCCTCGGCGAGCGCGAAAACGAAGGTGAACACGAGCGAATAGCCCTTGTCCTCCATTCCGGGCAGCAGGAGCATGACTATAAGCTGTCCGCCGCTTATATAAAGCAGCTTGCGCGCGTCGGAAAACGCCGCCGCCATATCCTCGGAAAGGTCGCTCATATGATAGATTCCGTAAAGCAGCAGCGAAAAGCCTATGGCGTCGGGCAGCACGTCGAGGACGTTTATTATCGGATTGAAAAGAAAGAACAGTCCGGCGATGATGAAGGTAATGCCCATCGCGCGCGGGCGTTTCGATTTTTCGGGAGCAGCCATATTTGTTACATTCCTTTCGGGTGAGCCTGCGGGGAAGGAAATATGTTCCAGCGTCCGCGCCGTCTGCGGCTCAGTGCTTTTTGCCGGATTTTTTCTCCTCCGCGACGGGAGCGGCACCGCCGTCCTTCTCCGCCGCGCTCTGTTTTTTGGGCGGATGGGAGAGCTTGCGGAGAAATCCCGTGGCGTCGTCGGGCATATCCTCGTCGCCCTCAAGGCAGATCCACATATAGCACGAAAAGAACATCGTGCCGTAGAGTATCACCCACGCGAGTCCGAGCAGAAGATATACGATGCCGAAATAGCGGTTGAACTCCGCCATGAACGGAAGATTGAGCTTGAATACCGCCATTGCGGCGACATAAACGATGGTCAGCACGATATTGCGCCGCGCCGACGCGGTGATCTTCGCACGTCCGACCTCGCGCGATATCCCGATGACGCCCTGCGTTATAAACCAATAGGCGCAGAGCATACCGAGGGCGAGCAGGGCGGTGAGGATATTCGAGATCACCGCCCACGCTCCCGCCGACATATCGATGATTTTGGCGGCGCTGATGATATCGAGCGCGTCGCCCGCAGCCGAGAGCGCCATGAGCGGTATCAGCACGCGGCGCGCGGTCATAAAGCCCCGATCGTAGGCGGAGAGCTTATATATCGCCGCGAATATCACCGCGTAGGCTATGATATCGGGAAAAACATCGATTCCCCGACAGAAAAACAGCAGGATATGACCTATGAAAAGTGTTCCGAAGCCCATTTTATCGTTTAATTATCGCCGGAGTCGGTATCGTTCGCTCCGCAGCATTTTTTATACTTCTTTCCGCTTCCGCAGGGGCAGGGATCGTTGCGTCCCGGCTTCTTTTCAGCCTTCGCGGGGGTATGACCGCCCTGTACTCCGCTTGTCGACGGCGCGGCGGAACGGGCGGGAGCGGACGGACGAGACGCGCCCGGGTTTGCGCCCGAGAAGCCCTCGCTTGTGGCGCGTGCGACTGCCTCGCGGCGGATATCATTTCTCGGAACGACCGAGAGAATGGTGCGCACGGTCTTGTTGCGTATCTCGGCGATCATCTCGTCGAACATATCCGCGCCCTGAATACGGTATTCGTTGATAGGATTGCGCTGCGCGTAGGCGTTGAGTCCGATGCTGCCCTTGAGGTCGTCCATCGCGTCGATGTGATCCATCCATTCGCCGTCGACAGCCTTGAGCAGAACAACTCGCTCGACCTCGCGCATTTTATCGCCGAACAGCTCCTCTTTTTCCGCGTAGGCTTCTTCGGAGCGTTCGAGCAGCTTGTCGGTGAGAGCCTGCTTGTCTACGCTCGTTTTGGAATCGAAATCCCAATCCTCGTCGTGAACGAGTATAGCGGGAAGATCGGCTTTAAGCTCGTCGAGCGTCCAGAAGCTTTTATCCTCGCCAACGGTATGACTGTCGACCGACGCGTGTATGAACTCGCCGATCATAGCCTTTAATTTATCGCGCAGATCGACGCCGTCAAGCACCTCCATGCGCTGCTTGTAAACGACTGTGCGCTGCTGATTCATAACGTCGTCATAGTTGAGGACGTTTTTACGGCGCGCGAAGTTCTGATCCTCAAGCTGCTTCTGCGCGTTCTCGATGGAGTTGGAGAGCAGCTTTGCCTCGATAGGCTGATCCTCCTCGAGTCCGAGCTTTTCGACCATGCCTAAAATACGTTCGCTGCCGAACAGACGCATGAGGTCGTCCTCCAGCGAGAGGAAGAATTTCGATTCGCCGGGGTCGCCCTGACGTCCCGAGCGTCCGCGCAGCTGATTATC
The DNA here is from genome assembly GCA_041670545.1 of Eubacteriales bacterium. Classification (GTDB taxonomy): domain Bacteria; phylum Bacillota; class Clostridia; order Oscillospirales; family CAG-272; genus JBAXZA01. Next base: position 11,577 of record JBAXZA010000019.1, read on the forward strand.
GATACGGCGGCTCTCGTGGCGCTCCGTGCCGATGATATAAAGTCCGCCGGCATCGCACACCTGCTTTGCGAGCGGCTCGATAGCGTCCTTGTGCTTTTTGTAGAAGCCGCGGTAAAGCTCTCTCGCGCGCAGAATCTCCTCGTCGTCCGTTTCGGAGCTGCCCATCGCCTTGTAGATCATATCCTCGTCGTAGACGCGCTCGCCGTCCTCGTTTGTTATCTTGCGCATATCCTGCTTTGCGTCGAATTCGGGGTTGCCGCCGAGCATGATATCGGTGCCTCGTCCTGCCATATTGGTGGAAATGGTGACGGTGCCGAGCTTGCCCGCCTGCGCGACGATCTCCGCTTCCTTTTCGTGATATTTGGCGTTGAGGACGGTATGCTTTATTCCGTTTAATTTAAGACGCTTTGAAAGCTCCTCGGATTTTTCGATGGAAACCGTGCCGACCAGCACCGGCTGTCCCTTATCCTGGCACGCCTTTATCTGAGCGACCACCGCGTCGTATTTGCCGTTTTTGGATTTGTAAACGGCGTCGGCATGGTCGGCGCGTATCATGGGCTTATTGGTGGGTATCTCGACGACGTCGAGCGAATAGATCTCGCGGAACTCCTCCTCCTCGGTCTTTGCCGTACCGGTCATGCCCGAGAGCTTGTTATAAAAGCGGAAGTAGTTCTGGAAGGTGATTGTCGCGAGCGTCTTGTTCTCCTTTTGAATTTTGACGTGCTCCTTCGCCTCGATAGCCTGATGCAGACCATCG